>JAQGNK010000366.1 GCA_028291905.1 Polaromonas sp. | reverse complement strand
GCATGCTCAGCCTGCGGCACCTGCAGGCCGACCAAGATGCGGCCGTAATCGGCGCCCTGGTTGCGGTAGTGGAACAGCGAGATATTCCAGCCCGGCCGCATGCTCGACAAAAATTTCATCAGCGCGCCCGGACGCTCCGGGAAGATGAAGCGCAGGAGCCGCTCGTCCTTGGACAGGGCGCTGTGCCCGCCGACCATGTGGCGGATGTGCTCCTTGGCCAGCTCGTCATGCGTCAGGTCCAGCGCCTTGAAGCCGTGGTGGGTGAAATTGGCCGCGATTTCCAAGCTTTCGCCCTTGGCCGAGGTGGTCAGGCCGACGAACACATGCGCCTCGGCCTGGCCGCTGATGCGGTAGTTGAACTCGGTCACGCTGCGCGGCGCGCCCGGCAGCTCGCCGATCAGCTGGCAAAAGCGCCGAAAACTGCCGCGCTCCTCGGGAATCGTGACGGCGAACAGGGCTTCGCGCTCCTCGCCGACCTCGGCCCGCTCGGCCACAAAGCGCAGCCGGTCAAAGTTCATGTTGGCGCCGCACAGGATGGCCGCGTAGGTCTCGCCCTGGGTCTTGTGCTTGGCGACGTACTGCTTGATGGCCGCCACCGCCAGCGCGCCGGCCGGCTCGACGATGCTGCGGGTATCGACGAACACATCCTTGATGGCGGCGCAGACCGCATCGGTATCGACGGTCATGAACTCATCGACCAGCTCGCGGCTGATGCGAAAGGTTTCCTCGCCCACGAGTTTGACCGCCGTGCCGTCGGAGAACAGGCCCACGTCGGGCAGGGTGATGCGCTGTTTCGCCGCCACCGACTGCATCATGGCGTCAGAGTCGTTGATCTGCACGCCGACCACCTTGATCTCGGGCCGCACCGCCTTGATGTAGTTGGCCACGCCGGAGATCAGCCCGCCGCCGCCAATCGCCACGAACACCGCGTCCAGACGGCGCGAGCCCAGGGTTTGCAGCTGGCGTAGGATTTCCATCGCAATCGTGCCCTGGCCGGCAATCACGTCCGGGTCGTCGAAAGGATGCACGAAAGTCAGGCCCTGCTCCTTTTCAAGCAGCAGCGAATGAAGGTAGGCGTCCGAATAGCTGTCGCCGTGCAGCACCACTTCGCCGCCCCAGCCCTTGACCGCATCGATCTTCAGGCGCGGGGTGGTCGTCGGCATAACGATGACGGCGCGGGCGCCGAGCTTTTGCGCGCTCATCGCTACGCCCTGGGCATGATTGCCGGCCGAGGCGCAGATCACGCCTTTGGCCAGCTGCGCCGCGGTCAGGTGGGCCATCTTGTTGTAGGCGCCGCGCAGCTTGAAGCTGAACACCGGCTGCTGGTCCTCGCGCTTGAGTAGCACCGTGTTGCCCAGGCGCAGGCTCAGATTTTTGGCCGGCTCCAGCGCCGACTCCACCGCTACGTCGTAAACCCTGGCGGTCAGGATTTTCTTCAGGTAGTCAGCCGGCGTCAGGTCTTTGGCCGAAGACTTTCTGGGTGATCTGGCAGGAGCCCTGGCAATCTTGGGCGCCTTGGAAAGGCTGGAGAGGGATGCGGCTACCACGGGGGCAGCGCCTGGAAGGGATTTTTTAGGGGATAGCATGTTTTTTCTCGCAACTGAGCCTGAGCATCATAGGGGCAAGAAAAAAAGGCCCAGACCATGCGGTCTGGGCCTATAAATCCACCCTTTGAGGAGGTGGAGGAGACAACCAGTGCAAAAATACAAAAAAGGTTGGTGAAAACCATGAGTACTCTTGCGATGGATTCAGTATATCGGAGTCATGCTGCACTGCACAATTAATATGTTGCAAAAACTAAACATTCGTTCGTTTTAGGGGAGTTTTCCTACAAGACAGGCGCTTCATTGTCACCTTGGTGACTTTGCTCAAATCAAGAGCTAATAATTTTCTATAAGGAATGATGGTATGGAATGCACGGTAAGCTGGACAGGCGGAAGCAAGGCAAGCGGCTCGAAGTCAGGGATGAGTTTTCTGGCCGAAACTGGCAGCGGCCACACTTTGGTGATGGATGGCGCGCCGGACAGCGGCAAACCTGAAAATGGCGGCGCCAATCTCGCCCCCCGCCCCATGGAAACCCTGCTCGCCGGCACGGGCGGCTGCACGGCCTATGACGTGGTGCTGATCTTGAAGCGTGGCCGCCACGATGTGCGCGGTTGCTCGGTCAAGCTCACCTCCGAGCGGGCGCCGGTCGATCCCAAGGTGTTCACCAGCATCCACATGCATTTCCTGGTGACGGGGCGCGGCCTGAGCGCCAGCGCCGTCGAGCGCGCCATTGCCATGAGCCACGAAAAATACTGCTCGGCCACCATCATGCTGGGCAAGACGGCGGCCATCACCACCAGTTTCGAGTTGCAGGAAGCTTGAGGATTTTTCAAGTTTATGAATGAATAGTGGCTCTGGCGCATGCACTGCCTGCGCAGACAGCTATTAAAAAAGTAGCAAGTATGCCGTCGGCATGCAGCCCGCGGTTGATGGTGGGCTAAATCCGGTGCGCCACGGTGGTCATGACCTTGGCTGCCGAGCGCATCAGCATCCTGACCGGCGCGGGCAATTGCAGGGCGCCAGCGTTTTCCGCCGCGCTGGCATGCTGCGCTTCATCGTTCTTCATCTGCGCCACGATGGCGCGCGATTCATGGTCGCCTTCGGGTAGCCGCTCCAGGTGGCTGGCCAGGTGCGCTTCCACCTGGCGCTCGGTCTCCACCACGAATCCCAGGCTCAGCCTGTCCCCCAGCCGGCTGGCCACCAGTCCCAATCCAAAGGCGCCCGCGTACCAGAGCGGGTTGAGCAGGGAAGGGCGCGCGCCCAGCTCGTCCAGCCGGTCCTTCGTCCAGGCCAGGTGATCGCCTTCCTCGCGGCTGGCTTTGAGGAAATGCTCGCGCAGCGCTGCATCGCGCGTACCCAGTGCCTGGGCGGCATACAAGGCCTGCGCGCAGACTTCGCCTACATGGTTGACCCGCATCAGCGCCCCGGAGCGTGCTTTGTCCTCGGTGCTCAACTCGGTGCTTTGCGCCGGCACGGTGGGGCAGGTGCGGCTGGCACGAGGTTTGGCGAACAGGGTGCGCAGCGCGCCATCGGCGGCGTTCAGGGCAAGGTCAAGCGTGGTGGTCATGGCTGTTTTCAATCATTGAATTGGTTGGCGGACGGGCTGAAGAGGGTTCAGGCCGGCATGAAATCTAGTCGCGCCGGACGAATTGATTTTGCTGCCATGTTAGCGCTGGCGAAAGATATTGAGCAAAAACGAAAAAGCCCCCGGAAGCGGGGGCTTTGCCAATAAAGTGTGTTCGGCCTCCAGGCCGAACCCGGCATCAGAAGGTGTGGCGGATACCGAAGGCCACGTTGGTCGAGTCGGCTCCGGCAGATGCCGTCACGCCGCCCAGGAAGCCATTGCCACCAGGGGCAACTTGGCCCGCGCCCTTGTTATTGAAGCGCGTCAGCACCGCATTCAGGTTGGTGCGCTTGGACAAGGCATAGGTGTAGGTGGCGCCGTAGGAGTCGGTGTCTGCATTGACTGCGCGCTTGTCATCCAGCCGGTTGTAGGCCACCACGACGGTATGTACGCCGCTGGTCAGACGGTAGCCGACGTGCATGAGCTTGGCGTCTTGCCTGAAGGCTGCGTTGTACGCATTTTGATAGGCAGTGCCCACCGCAGGGGCAAGCGCGGCAGGAAGACCTGCTGCAATCGCATTGGCGGAAACACCGGCGCCAATCGCTGACAGCCCTGTAGGGTTGTCATCCTTGATCGTCGCGTACATGCCGTACAGGGCACCCGGGCCTATCGTGACGTTCGCGCCCAGCACACTGTTTTGCAAAGATTTCTGGCCCAGTTCGTTGTTTTTGCGGTTGTGGCCAAAGCCGACCGCAAAGCCGTTGCCGGTGTACATCGCCATGGCGCCAAGGAAACGGCCTGCGGAACTGTTGCCCGCCACTTCACCCGCACCATACATCAATGCCGCGGTGATACCGTCCATCCTGATACCGTATTGCAGCGTGTTGCTCAGCCGGATGTCAAACGCTGCCGGCAGGGAAGCAACCTGGCCTGCAGCCAGGCTGGACTGGGTTTGGGAGGCATCGAAGGTTGCCGATACCAAGTAGCCCGGCGTGTACTGGCGACCCAGGGTGAAGGCGCCAAATGGGGTGATCAGCCCGGTGAAAGCTTGGCGGTCAAACAGATTGCCTGCCAGATTAACGCCGAAGGCACTGCTTGCAAGGCTTGTGTTGGTGCCTGCAATGAGCCCTGCCTTCAAGGCTGCAGGAATAGCCAGCCCGGCTACGCTGGCTGCTACCGAATTTGCAATGCGGTCAGGCACCTGGGTGCCTGAATTTGGCCGATTGCTCAATGAACCCGTATCCGCCTCGAAACGACTTTCAAGGGTAAAGATAGCCTTGTAGCCGCCACCGAGATCCTCGCTGCCGCGCAAGCCCCAGCGCGAGCCTTCCATGATTCCGCTGGCAATGGTGTTGATCGAACCTTGCCTGAGCCCGCTGACATGGTTGTAGCCAGCATCCACCAGGCCGTACAAGGTCACGGTGCTTTGCGCCATGGCGGCAGAGGTGGACAGCAGGCCCAGCACGGCCGATGCGACAAAGGTCAGTTTTTTCATGGAGTCTCCGGGAGTTTTATAAAAGGAAAGCGAAGGAAAGTTTTTCAAAGCACTGCCTGCGCATCAGGCTGTTTCTTGGAAGGCAAGATTAGTAGCGCTGTATAAAGTCGTAAAGAGGAGTAATACCGGGGGTATCACTTTCGGGACAGGGGAAAACCCTGGGATTTGGAGTTGTCATGAAGTTTCAAGCGCTGGCTTGGAAGACGCATGATTTGCCATTCAACGCTGCACATCAGGTGGCTGTATTGTCCATGTGCTGCAGTGTTTGCTGACTAGTGGATCAGGCAATGCACTAATCCTGAGAGACGTGCCTATTTTTCATCAAGCGTGGTAAGCGAGCGACATAAGGCGCATCGCGCATTTGATTTAACAATTTCAGAATGCTTTAGCTTTGTTGTCTTTATCCAACATGCAAGGCATAAAAATTGCTTTTTATTCAAAAGACTTTGCTTTGCCTGTGTCGGTTTGGTTAAATCAACTTAGGGTTAACCAGACGGCCCTCAAGCAATGTTCCGGAACCAGTTTTGTTTTCCACCTTTTGGAGATTTTCAATGAAGAAGAATTTGATCGCACTGGCAGTTCTTGCTGCTTCAGGCGTTGCATCCGCACAGTCCACCGTCACTTTGTACGGTCTGGCTGACGTTTATGTGGGCACCAGCAAAGTTAAGATTTCCGCTCCTGGTGTGTCGGCCTCATCAACGCGTAATACCGTGGTTGATAGCGGTGGTTTCAACACCAGCCGTTTCGGCCTGAAAGGTTCCGAGGATCTGGGCGGTGGCTTGAAAGCCAATTTCGTGCTCGAGTCGGGTTTCAATATGGATACCGGTGCAGCCGGCGCTTATGTAAGCCCTTATAACTTCAATGCTGCTGGCGCTCCAATTGAATCTGCATCGATTTTCAGCCGTCAGTCATGGGTTGGTGTCTCGGGTAGCTTCGGTGAAGTCAGGCTCGGCAAGATGTGGACGCCTTATGATGAAGTCAAAGGCTCTGGCGCGGCAGCTTTCGATGCCAATATCTTCGCGCCAGCAAACAACGTCTGGTCTAGCAATGCTTACCAAGACCGTCCAGGCAATGCGATTTACTACGCAACGCCAAGTTTCAGCGGTTTCAGCGCTGCCGGTATGTACAGCTTCGGCGAAAACAAGACCGCAACGCAAGATGCCGGAAGAATCATCAGTGCCAATGTTCAATACGCAAACGGCCCAGTGGCAGTTGCTTTGTCCCATCAGTCTGAAAAAATTGGTGGCGCTCTTAATGGTGTCGCTACTACCAAATTTTCTCAATTGAATGGCTCCTATGACTTTGGCGCCGCTAAACTGCTGGCTGCTTACGGTCATGTGAAAGACGGCAGCGACAAGGCTAACGAGTACCAGATTGGCGTAGATGTGCCATTGGGTGGCGCTCTGACCGTGTCTGGTGGTGTTGCACGCTCCAAGGTAACCAGCCCTAGCGGCAATGTACGAAGCACGGGCTTGGGCCTGGCTGCGAAGTATGAGCTTTCCAAGCGTACATTCGTGTACACCGGTCTGCAATTGTCTAAAAACGAAATTGCTGGCGGTATCGATGTCAAGTCAGACACTTTTGCAGCTGGCGTTCAGCACAGGTTTTAATTTAAATCTGGCTTAAGGCCAGTTATTTAAATTTTCATAAGCCGCTCCGGTTTTTCCGGAGCGGCTTTTTTACGTCTGGGTACCTGCCTGATTCAAATTTTGAAGATTCCACAAAAGAGGGTAAGTCGCTTATCTGAAGTTGTTTTCAATGGGCGGTTAGGTTGCTTTGTCTCCTTGAAGCAACAAGGTGGCTCTTTTTTAGCGCATTCCTTTGCGAATCGAGGCCCATTCTGGTGCAATAGATACAACTTCCCGAAAGGGGGTTGGCCCGGGTCTCTGGTGGCGCTAACAGGCGAAAGTCAACTAGCCCTCGTGCCGGAGCCCTATGTTTAACCTTGGAGCAATCTCAAATGAAAAAAACCCTTATCGCTTTGGCAGTGTTGGCAGCTTCCGGTGCCTC
>JAQGNK010000364.1 GCA_028291905.1 Polaromonas sp. | reverse complement strand
GGCGCGAAGGCCGGGTTCTGCAGCGACAGCTCGATCATCGTGCGGTCCACCAGTTCGACCGCCGTCAGCGTGCCGTCGCCGAGTTTCACGATGTGCTGGGCCGAATCCATCGCCTGGTAGAACGTCGGGAAGTTCACCACGCCCAGCACCTTGGCGCGCGGCAGTGCCGACAGGCGCAGCTTGAGGCGCTCGGTCAGCCCCAGCGTGCCTTCGCTGCCGACCAGCAGGTGCGACAGGTTGACCGAGCCGTCGGCGGTGTAGGGCTTTTCGCTCTGGTTGTTGAAGATGTCCAGGTTGTAGCCGGCCACCCGGCGCAGCACCTTGGGCCAGCGCGCCTCCAGCTCGGGCCGCAGCCGGTCGGACAGGGCTTTGACATAGTCGCCCAGTTCGCGGGCGCTGCCGCCGGCGTTGTCGTAGCGGCCCAGCTCCAGCAGCTCGCCATTGGAGCGCCTGACCGTGGCGCCCAGCACGTTGTGGACCATGTTGCCGTAGGCGATGCTGCGGCTGCCGCAGGAATTGTTGCCGGCCATGCCGCCCAGCGTGGCCTGCGCGCTGGTCGAGACATCGACCGGAAACCACAGCTTGTGCGGCTTCAGCGCGGCATTTAAATGGTCGAGCACCAGGCCGGGCTCGACCTCGGCGGTGCGGGCCTCGGCATCGACCGACAGGATGCCGCGCACATGCTTCGAGTAGTCGATGACCAGGCCGGCGCCGACGGTCTGGCCGCACTGGCTGGTGCCCCCGCCGCGCGGCACGATGGGCACCTTCAGGTCGCGGCAGATGTCGAGCGCGATGCGCACGTCGGTGTCGCTGCGGGGCACGAATACGCCCACCGGCATGGCCTGGTAGATCGACGCATCGGTGGCATAGCGGCCCCGGTCGGCGCCGGAAAACAGTACTTCGCCGCGGGTTTCGCCGGCCAGCCGGGACGCCAGCCGGCCGGCGACCTCGTTGCTGGCGCTGGCCACCTCGTCATAGACGGCAGGCGAGGCGGTTTCACGGGTGAATTTCAAGGGCAGGGGTGCGTTCATGGGGGTTGAACTCCGGCAGGAAAATAAAAGTTGAATGTTCGGCTTGACGCCTGGCGTGCTTGCGTCCTGTGGGGTCCGGGATATGGCGGGGCTGAACAGCTTTTCCGGCGAAAACGCGCCGGCTTCTCACGCCTTGGACGGCTCGGCGCCGGCAGCGCTGGCGGCCCGCAGCTGCTGCACCACCACATCGCGCTTGTTGCACAGGTGCGCCGTCAGCACGGCCCGCATGGCTGCCCCGTCGCGGGCCGTGAGCGCCTCGATCATCTGCTCGTGCTCCTGCACTGCGGCCTGCCACTTCTCCTCGTTCTGGTTCGAGCGAAAGCGCAGCGCCTGCAGTCGCGCATTGACCTGCCGGTAGGTGGCGGCCAGCACCGGGTTCTTGGCGGCGGCATTGATGGCGCTGTGAATCGCCGAGTTGAACCGGTAGTAGCCCGGCAGGTCGCGCCGGGTGTAGGCGGCCAGCATTTCAAAGTGCAGGGCCCGGATTTCATTGAGCTCGGCAGCCGTGATGCGCTGGGCCGCCAGCTCGCCCGACTGGCCTTCGAGCCCGGCCATCACCTCGAAGGTGTTGAGCACATCGGCTTCGTCCAATTCGACCGCGATGGCGCCGCGATTGGGCAGCAGCTCGACCAGGCCCTCGGCCGCCAGCATCTTGATGGCCTCGCGCAGCGGCGTGCGCGAAACCTTCAGCACCTCGCTCAGCTCGCGCTCGTTGAGCTTGGCGCCAGGCGTGATGCGGTTTTCGACCAGCATCTGGCGCAGCCGGCCGGCCACCTGTTCATGCAGTCCGGCGCGTGGGATGGGAATGATTTCAGCAGTCATGTGCTAAATTTTGTATGCAAAAAATACTGGTGTCAACTTCAAGAGTAACCATAAATTACATAGGCTCAGGTTGACAAATGAATTTTGTATGCAAAAAATAGCTGAAATTAACCGGAGACTCCGCCACATGCAGACGCTTGACCTTCATCCCACCGGCCGCCATTATTTGCAGATTCCAGGCCCGTCGCCGGTGCCCGACCGCATCCTGCGGGCGATGAGCCTGCCGACGATTGACCACCGCGGGCCGGAGTTCGGCGCGCTCGGGCTGAAGGTGCTGGCCGACATGCAGAAGATTTTCCAGACGCGGCAGCCCGTCATCATTTACCCGTCGTCGGGCACCGGCGCCTGGGAGGCGGCGCTGGCCAATACCCTCAGCCCCGGCGACCAGTTGCTGATGTACGAGACCGGCCACTTTGCCGCGCTGTGGCAAAAGCTGGCGATGCGGCTCGGGCTGGAAACCGAGGTGCTGCGCCACCCCGGCCCCGAGGTCTGGCGCCACGGCGTGCGGGCCGACCTGATCGAGGAGCGGCTCAGGGCCGACAGCCAGCATGCCATCAAGGCGGTCTGCGTTGTGCACAACGAAACCTCCACCGGCGTCACCAGCGACATTGCGGCGGTGCGGCGCGCCATCGACGCGGCCCGGCACCCGGCGCTGTTGCTGGTGGATACGATTTCAGGCCTGGCCTCGGCCGACTACCGGCATGACGAGTGGGGCGCCGATGTGACCATCAGCGGCTCGCAAAAAGGCCTGATGCTGCCGCCCGGCATCAGCTTCAATGCGGTGTCAAGCAAAGCGCTGGAGGCCAGCCGGACGGCCCGGCTGCCCAAGGCCTTCTGGGCCTGGGACGAGATCATCGAGAGCAACCGGGCAGGCTACTGGCCCTCGACCCCGAACACCAACCTGCTCTACGGCCTGAGCGAGGCCTGCGACATGCTGCTGGCGCAGGGGCTGCCGGCGGTGTTTGCGCGCCACCGGCGCTGGGCCAAAGGCGTGCGCGCCGCCGTCAACGCCTGGGGCTTGCCCATCCAGTGCGCCGACCCGGCGGTCTATTCGCCGGTGCTGACCGGGGTGATGACGCCCGAGGGCATTGATGCCGACGCGGTGCGAAAGACCATCTACGAGCGCTTCGACTGCTCGCTCGGCACCGGGCTGGGCAAGGTCAAGGGCAGGATGTTCCGCATCGGCCACCTGGGCGACTGCAACGACCTGACGCTGATGGCCGCGTTGAGCGGCTGCGAGATGGGCCTGAAGCTGGCCGGCGTGAAGCTCGCCGGCTCTGGCGTGCTGGCCGCGATGGACCATTTTTCAGCCCATCCCGCCGGGGTGCTGGAGCCCGGGGCGGTTTGAACATCTTTTTCATGCTATCAATTGAGTAGCTGCCTGCGCAGGCAGTTACTGCGCTAGAGGTCTATTTCATTCAAAAACAGGAGAGACAGCCATGCAACGCAGAACCTTCATCGGCGCCAGCGGCGCCGCCGCCGCCACGCTTGCCGCGCCGATGCTGCGGGCGCAAAGCCTGCCCAGCGGACCGATCCGCATCATCGTCGGCTTTGCGCCGGGCGGCGGCACCGACATCCTGGCCCGCGTCATCGCGCAAAAGCTCGGCATCGCCTGGAACGTGCCGGTGCTAGTGGAGAACAAGGCCGGCGCGGCCGGCATGATCGCCGCCGAGTATGTGGCCAGGCAGCCCAGCGACGGCTCGACGCTGCTGATGGCGCACATCAACAGCCATGCCATCGCGCCGGCGCTGACGCCCAAGATGACCTACAGCGTCGAGAACGACTTCGTGCCCGTGGTACTGGTGGGCGTGACGCCCAACCTGCTGATCTGCAACGAGCAGCAGCCGGCCCGCACGGTGAAGGACGTGGTGGCGCTGTGCAAGCAGAACCCCGGCAAGGTCAGCTTCGGCTCGGCCGGCACTGGCTCGGCCCAGCACCTGGCGCTGGAGATGTTCAAGCTGGCGGCGAAAATCGACGCCATCCATGTGCCCTACAAAGGCTCCGGCCCGATGCTGACCGACCTGATCGGCGGCCAGATCCAGTACAGCTTCGACACCATGACGGCGGCCACGCCGCATGTCAAAAGCGGCAAGGCCATTGCCATTGCCCAGACCCGGCAAAAGCGCGCCAAGGGCCATCCGAATGTGCCGACGATGGCCGAATCGGGCTTTGCGGGCTTCGAGGCCACCACCTGGTACGGCCTGGTAGGGCCCGGCAAGCTGCCATCGGTGCTGGCCGCTCGGATGAACGAGGACATCAACAAGATCCTGCTGATGCCCGACGTGGTGGAGAAATTCGAGCAGTACGGCGCCGAGGACGGCGGCGGCTCGCCTCAGAAGTTCGGCGACTTCATCAAGGTCGAGGCGAAGAAGTGGGCCAAGGTGGTGAAGGACGCCGGCGTAAAGGCCGAGTCATGACTGCCGCCACCGATGTGACCGACGCCATCAGCGACACCGGCAAGCCCGCCGCAAGGCCGCTGCCGCTGGCCGGCATGCGGGTGCTGGACGTGAGCCAGGTCATGGCCGGGCCCTACGCCTGCATGCTGCTGGCCGACCTGGGCGCGGATGTCATCAAGATCGAGCCGCCCGGCGGCGGCGACCAGACGCGCGGCGCCATGGGCTTCAAGATGAAGGGGCCCGACTCGATGGGCTTTTTGAACATGAACCGCAACAAGCGCAGCGTCGCGCTCAACCTCAAGTCCGACGCCGGGCGTTCGCTGCTGCTGCGCCTGGCAAAGGACGCCGACATCCTGGTCGAGAACTACCGCCCCGGCGCCATGACCCGGCTCGGCCTGGGCTACGAGGTGCTCAAAGAGGTCAATCCGCGCCTGGTCTACACCAGCATCTCGGGCTTTGGCCAGACCGGCCCGTGGGCGGACCGGCCCGGTTTTGACTTGATGGCCCAGGCCATGTCCGGCGTGATGAGCGTGACCGGCTACCCCGGCGGCCCGCCGGTCAAGGCAGGGGTGCCGGTGGCCGACATCGGCTGCGCGCTGTTCGCCATCTATGCCACGCTGGCCGCGTGCATCGGCGCCAAGGCGACCGGGCAGGGCCAGTACATCGATGCCTCGCTGTTCGACACCGCGCTGGCGTTTTCGGTCTGGGACATTTCCGACTACTGGGGCACCGGCAAACCGCCCGAGCCGCTGGGCACGTCCAACAAGATGACCGCGCCCTACCAGGCCATGGCCAGCGCCGACGGCTATTTCGTGATGGGCGCGAACAACCAGAAGCTGTGGCTCAAGCTGTGCGCGCTGATCGAGCGGCCCGAGCTGGCGGAAGATTCCCGCTTTTCAACCATTTCGCTGCGGCTGGCCAACCGGGCCGCCCTGGAGGAAGAGCTGGAGCGCAGCTTTCGTCAGCAGTCCAAGGACTACTGGGTCCGGGCACTGCTGGCGGCCGGGATTCCGGCCGGCCCGATCCTGACCTATCCGGAGGCTTTTGAAAGCGAGCATGCCAGGGTGCGCGAGATGCGCATGGAGATCGACCATCCGATTGAAGGCAAGGTGCCCAACATCGGCTTTGCGGTCAAGCTGTCGGGCACACCGCAGCAGGTGCGCCGTCATCCGCCGCTGTTGGGCGAGCACACCAGCGAGGTGCTGGCCGAGCTCGGCATTGGCGCCGACGAGCTGAAAGACCTGGCCGCACTCGGTGCGTTTTCATCATGACAACCCTGAGCCAGGGCCGGGTCCGGCTGCAGATCGACAGCGGAATTGCCTCGGTCACCTTCGACCGTCCGCAGGCGCGCAACGCCATGACCTGGGCCATGTACGGCCAGCTGGGCGAGATTTGCGATCAGCTGCGGCTTGACAGCTCGGTGCGGGTGGCGACGTTTCGCGGGGCCGGCGGCCAGGCCTTCGTGGCCGGCACCGACATCGTGCAGTTCACCGCCTTTGCCAGCGGCGAGGACGGCGTGGCTTATGAGCAGCAGATCGACCTGTGCATCCAGAAGCTTGAATCGCTGCCCATGCCAACCGTCGCTGTGATTGAAGGCTGGACGATTGGCGGCGGCCTGGCGATAGCAACCGCCTGCGATTTCCGCCTCGGCACGCCGGCGTCGCGCTTCGGCGTGCCAATTGCCAGAACCCTGGGCAACTGCCTGTCGGTGGCGAATCTGGCCCGGCTGGGCAGCGTGTTCGGCCAGCCGCGCCTCAAGCGCATGCTGATGCTGGCGGAGGTGCTGGCGGCCGATGAAGCGCTGGCTTGCGGTTTCTTGCTGCAAATCAGCGAAGCCGGCGAGATCGATGCGGCGCTGGCCGATCTGTGCGGGCGCCTGGCCGCGCTGGCGCCGGTGACGCAAAGCGTGGCCAAGGAAGGCCTGCGGCGCCTCGTCAGCCGCAGCCTGCCGGACGATGAGGACTTGATTCGCCAGTGCTACGGCAGCGACGACTTCCAGGAAGGCGTGGCGGCATTCGTCGGCAAGCGGGCACCTGTCTGGCGCGGGGTGTAGGCGCGGCACATCGCAGTTCAGTCCGTTAGTGAAATATCCTTGCCTCGGTTTCAACAGCTGGGCGGGCATCATAGTCAGCCTCGCATGCTGTCGGGCCTCCCATGCGCTGAGTCTGCGGGTAAAACCGGTATGAGATAAGAAATGTTTCTGATGTAATAAATTAGATTTTATTAAATAAATAAAATCATCAGATTGACATGTTTTACAACAGTCCGGAACCCTCATGAAACTCAAAGCTCCCCTCTTTACCGCTGCCTTGCTCTTCACCACCCTGGTCGCCGCGCCGGCTGCCCTGGCCCAGAAGTTCCCCGACAAGCCGCTGACGCTGTATGTGGGCTTTCCTGCCGGTGGCTCCGCCGACACCGTGGCCCGGGCGCTGGCGACGGAAATGAGCAAGCAACTGGGCCAGCCGGTCACGGTCAACAACAAGGTCGGCGCGTCGGGCAACACGGCCACCCAAACCGTGCTGGACGAGCCGGCCGACGGGTATTCGCTGCTGTTCGCGGCAATTCACCTGGCCACCAACCCGTCGCTGGGCGATGTCAAATACAACCCCGAGAAAGACCTGCAAATGGTCTCGCAGGTCACCAGCGTGCCGGTGGTGATGCTGGCCTCGACCGCCAGCGGACTGCAAAACGTCAATGAGGTGGCAGCCGCCTCGCGCAAGTCAGCGACTGGCCTGCGCGTGGGATCGGGCGGGGCCGGCACGTCGTCGCACCTGGCGCAGGAGCTTTTCAAGCGCGCCATGGGCGTGCAGCTGGTGCATGTGCCGTACAAGGGCGGCGCACCGGCCAACGACGGCCTGGTGGCCGGCCAGGTCGATCTGATGTTCGACCTGATGTCAAGCAACCTCAAGGCCCTGATTGACGCCGGCAAGGTCAAGCCCCTGACGGTGATGCAGAACCGGCCGATTTCCGCCTTGCCCAACGTCAAGAGCGCCGGCGAGCTGCGCCTGCCCCCGGCCGCCTACATCCGCAGCTGGCAGGGCATTGCCGTGAAAAGCGGCACGCCGCCCCAGGTGGCGTCGCGGCTGCATGAAGCAGTGCTGGCCGCTGCGTCCACCAAGGATTTCCGGGCGCGGATTCAGGCGCTGGGCTCCGAAGTCACCGTCAGTGCCAAGTCTGACGAGTTTCAGGCGCACTACCAGCGCGAGCTGACCCGCTGGTCCACCCTGATCAAGGCTGCCAATATCGTCACCGAGTGACGCATCGCAGGGCCAGGGGCTTGCAGCCGCCTGGCCCTGGCGGCGGCCGGTGACCCACGGTTGCCGGCCAGGCCCCAACTGACGCAAGCGCTGCTGCGCCGTTTGGCTTGCCTGGCGGCCGCCTAGCAGTTCAAAAACGCCCGCCGCCTGAGCCTTGGGCATTGAGCCGGTCGGGCAGCTGCATCCGGGTCTATTGACACCCCATGCCGAACCAGCAAGGGTAAATCCTAGGAAGGGTAAAACCTGGCTCAATTTTATTGATTTTATAAAATATTAAATGAATAATTTGCAGGTTCGGTTTTCCCAAAACGCACCGCACCGGTGATGAAACCAAGGAGACATATGAAGAAACTTTCGACAGGCGTGGCATTCGGATTGGCGCTGGCGCTTGCTGCCGCCACCTTTGCCCATGCCGACGTGGCCGGCCCCAATTTCGGCTATATCGGCAACATCACGCCCCGCAGCACGGCGGAAATAGTGGCGGCCGGGCACACCAGCCCGTTCGGCATCGGCGGCGAGACCACCGACCGCAGCTTCAGCACCTTCAGCACCTGGAAAAACTACCTCGGGCCGCTGGGCGCGTCGAAAATCCGCATCCAGTCGGGCTGGCACTACATCGAGCCGGTCATCTACCCGACACCCGTGTACAACTTCGCCAAGCTCGACGAGATCGTCGATGGCGTGCGCGCCCAGGGGGTCAAGCCCTTCATGTTCCTGGGCTACGGCAATGAGCGCGCCGGCTGCGCCAACTGCGGCACCCAGGGCCTGGGCGGCACGCTGCCCACCGGCGCCGGGCTGGACAAATACCTGGCCTTCGTGCGCGCCACCGTGACTCGCTACAACTCGCCCACGGTCAGGGTGAACGACTGGCAGATCTGGAACGAGCCCGACGGCCATGTGCCCGCGCTCGACTACGCCACGCTGGCGGTGGCCACGGCCAAGGCGATCAAGCAGATCCAGCCCAACGCCAAGATCACCATCGGCTCGTTCACCACCGGCGTGCTGGGCGGCACCGCGTCCGACGGCTACGCCTATGCGTCCACTGTGCTCGACCATTTTGAAAACAACAAGGGCGCCACGGTGGCCGACGGCGACGTGACCGTGGGCTACCACCCCTACTGGGGCTTGCCGGACTACGATTCGTATCCGTCGGAAAACACCAAGTTCACCGCCTTCAAGAGCCTGGTCGAGAGCAAGGGCTACAAGATCCGGCAGGACGAAAACGGCGCACCTTCGACCCAGTGCCTGTACTTCGCCCTGTGCGGCACCACGGCATGGGACGAGGAAAACCAGGCGAAATACATCCTGCGGCGCATGCTCGGCGACTTCTACCGCCAGATAGAAACCAGCATCTTCACGATTGTCGATCTGCACTACGACTCGACCAAGAACACCAAGGGCCTGTTGCGCACCGGCACCTGGGACGCGAGCAACGACACGCCCTACACCAATGGCGACCAGTCGGTGAAAGGCAAGAAGCTGGCCTACAGCTCCTACCAGAACGTGACCGGCGTGTTCGACAACCGGCTGGTCACGCTGCCCACGCCCAGCTGCACCGCGCCCTACGGCTACACCGTGCATGCCTACACCCGCAACGATGCCGGCGTGGTGCGCAATATGCTGGCCGTCTGGCGCAAGACCACCGAGCTGCCCGCGCCCGCCAATATCGTCAATATCGACATCACCTGCACCAACTTTCACTTTCCGCGCTTTGCCAGTTCCGCCACGCTGCGCCCGCGCTACGCCGACTTGTTGGACGGCCGGGTCTATCAGCTCAGCACCGCTACCACCATCGTGGGCAACAGCGCGGCCAACAACGATGTGAGCCTCAAGGGCATTCCGGTGGGCGACCATCCGGTGCTGATCGCTGACCAGGGCCTGGTGCCTTACACCCCATGAGCGCGCGTTTTTTGCGATTCAACCGTTTACAGGAAATTTTCATGAACCGTGCTCTTTCAACATCCGCCTGGCAATGCGCCGGCATCATCACCCTGGCCGTGCTGGCGACAGGCTGTGGCGGCGGCGATGAGGCTGCCGCTTCCCTGAAGTCAGCGCCGGGCGTTGCCCTGGCCGAGGGGCCGGCGACGGCGCCGCCGTCCTTGCACGGCTACGCTGAAAAAGTGGCTAGCGACACCGAAGAGCCGGCCAAGCGCTGATCCGGCATGCGGGCGCCGCCGGACCTGGCAGGCCGGACGCCCGCTTTTTTTGCAGATGGACTGCCCGGCGCGTCAAGCCGGCGGCGCTTCGGTTTTGGGCTTGAAGTCGCAGTACGCCGCCACCCCGCATTGCCAGCACAGCGGCTTGCGGGCGATGCAGACATAGCGGCCATGCAGGATCAGCCAGTGGTGCGCATCAACCAGGTATTCAGGCGGCACCCGCTTGATCAGTTTCAATTCCACTTCCAGCGGGTTCTTGCCCGGCGCCAGCCCGGTGCGGTTGCCGACGCGAAAGATGTGCGTATCGACCGCCATCACCGCCTCGCCGAAGGCTGAATTGAGCACCACGTTGGCGGTCTTGCGGCCCACGCCGGGCAGCGCTTCGAGCGCCTCGCGGCTGCGCGGCACCTGGCCGCCGTGCTGCTCGATCAGCATGGAGCAGGTCGCCAGCAGGTTTTTCGCTTTTGAGTGGTACAGGCCGATGGTCTTGATGTAGCCCTCCAGCCGGTCCACGCCCAGCGCCCCTATTTTTTCAGGCGTGTTGGCAACCGGGAACAGCCGGCGCGTGGCCTTGTTCACGCTCACATCGGTGGCCTGCGCCGACAGCAGCACGGCCGTCAGCAGCTCGAACACGCTGGTGTATTCCAGCTCGGTCACCGGCATCGGGTTGGCGGCCTTCAGGGTGGC
>JAQGNK010000579.1 GCA_028291905.1 Polaromonas sp. | reverse complement strand
ACTCACTTTCTTTGCTTCGCCAAAGAAAGTAAGCAAAGAAAGGCGACCCGGCTGCCTGGGTCCCCTTCGCTTCGCTACGGGGCAACCTGCGCTGCCCCGAAAAAACGGGGGTCGGCGCAAACTCGCTGCGCTCAAACAGCGCGCCGCCCTGATCCCGTATTTTCGAGTCATCGCAGGCCCAGTCAGAACGGGGCAGGCGGAAGCGGATTCGGATGCGGGTCGGGGTCTGAAACCGGCGCTTATGCATTGAAAGTGCCTCTGGCGCAGATGGTGCATGTGCGGGAAGCTATCAAAAAAGGAGTGAAAGAGTGAAGGATTAATGCAAGCTGGCGCCGGCTGCACTGTTCAGGCCAGGCCGGCCAGTTCCTTGGCGCGCATCTTGGCCCCGATGTATTCGCCGTGCGTGACGTAGAGCAGGTCGGCCACCTTGCTGATCAGGTGGTTTTCAGTGGCGTCCAGGTGCGCGTCGGCATACGCTACTTGCCACATGTTTTCAATCACCTGAATTTTTTGCGGATGCGTCAGGCGCTCGTTGATGCGGGAGGTGAACTGGTAGAAGTCCGATGCATTCCTGGCGGTCACCTCGGCCTGCTCCACCAGCCGGGCCAGCGCGTCATCTGGCAGGCCGAATTTTTCATGCAGGGCCTTGACCACTGCCTGGCGCTCGGCGGCTTGCAGCGCCGGATCGGCCCGCATCACCTCGACCAGCAAGACGGCCGTTGCCAGTTCAAGCGCGTGGGTACGCTGCTCCGGCGATTCTTCGTCAGGCATGGTAAAGGCATCGAACAGGTCCTTGAGGGTTTTCAGCATCGGAGGGGTTCCATGAAGTGTTTGCGGTGCCGCAAACGGTCGGCAGGCTGCAGGGCTTGTGCGATTCATGGCCCCTCCAATGAGTTCCCGCATCAGGCGTGGCCCAAGCGCCGCTACAGTAGGCACCTGGGTTCAGATAAAGAATGCATCGGCCTGGCCTGCGCAGGGCACAGGTAAACACTGGGTAAAAATGGTATTTCCTTACATTGCACCGAAAAGAGCGCGGCAACAATCAATCAACTGCAAGGCATCATCAAAAGCACCAAGGTCGCAACAGACGGCCTAAACTTTTGTCAAAAACCAAATGCAAATGTTCCTGTCTCTTGTAAAAATTTGCGCCTGGAAGCGGCTGGCAAACTATCCAGAAATGTGGAAATCCTCATGAAATCGAAATTCTTCATCGCGTCGTTACTGGCCTCGGGCATGGTGAACCTGATGGGTGTCTGCCCGGCCATGGCCCAGGACAGCGGCTTTTCCCGCAACGATGTCCCACCGCCGGCTCCGGCAGCGCAGGCAACAGTCGCACGCATCCAGCAAGGGCTGGCGGCCGGCCTGATCACGCCCTCGGAAGCGCAGGCCTTCTATCGGCGCGAGCGTGAGATTCAGCTGCGCGAAAGCCAGTTCAAGTTCAACGGCATTGCCAGCATCCGGGAACGGCTGCAGATCAGGACTGACCTCAATGCGCTCAATGCCGACATTGACCACGCAATGGCCAACCGCAATGTGCTGGTGCCACCCGGCAATGTCGGCGGCACGCCCGATATCGATGATATTCAGCGCCAGATAGCCGAGCAAATCAACGAGGCCGCGAAACTGGGCCGCCTGACCGACCGCGAAGCGCGCAGGCTGCAAAGCCGCAGCCGGGAAATTGCCCGCCATGAAGTCTTTTTCAAATCCGACGGTGTCGTGACCCCGCTGGAGCGGCGCCGGCTGCGCGATGAGCTCGACGCGCTGCGCAGCGACGTGGAACGCGCCGTCAACAAGGAGCGGGCGTCCCGCTAGACCCTGGCAACCGCAGGGCGCCGCAGCGGCTCAGCGCACCAGCTTTATCTCCCGCAGCCAATCCGCCAGCCGCCCGGCGAACACCTCGTAGCCCTGGGCATTGGCATGGATCGGGTCGGAGCGCAGCTCGGCCCGCGACAGTACCTTGGACCAGCCGCCCGAAAAAAGCGGCGTACCGCTGCCGGTTGCCACCTCGGCATACACCCCATGGTCTTCGAGCAGGCCGGCCGCGTAGCCCATCAGGCTGGGCCGGGGCTGCGCCAGCAGCGCCACCTGCGCGCTGCCGGCGGCGGTTTCCACGATCTGCAGCAGCGCCGCGCGAGTGCCCTCCAGCGGCAGGCCGCGCAAAAAGTCATTCGCGCCGATGGACACGAGCACCAGCCCCGGCTTGCTGGTCTGCAGCAGGCCCGGCAGCCGCGCCAGCGCACCTTCGGCCGTGTCGCCGTTGATGCCCGCGTTGTGGGTGACGTGGCCGGTCAGCTGCGCCAGCTTTTCGGGGTAGGACGCGCCTGGATCAGCGCCAAGGCCAAAGGTCAGCGAGTCGCCCAGGCAGAGCAGGGTGGCGTCTGGGGCAAGCAGGGTGGCGCGTGGCTGCGGGGTTCTGGAGCAGCCGGCCCCCAGCAGCAAGGCCGAGGCCATGGGTGCGAGCAGCAGGCGGCGGCGAAAAATCATGGGGTGCATGGCGTGATGAAGGATTGATACGCAATGCAAAGAACTGTAGCCACACTTGGGCACGGCAAGGCTTCTGCAAGACGCATCTTGAAACCAATGAAGTGGCGAGGTAAATGCCGGGTAAATCTCATTTTTCCTTACAGAGTGTTAACAAATGCAGATCAACAATGCAGTCACTGAATCAACCCGGCACTTTGAAAAGCGGCGATTCAGGAGCAGTTTTCGGAAGTGATGGCTGCGGGGAAATATTTTCCCCGGCGCGAATTTCCTCTTCCGATGAATTGCTGCCCGTCCACCTACAAAGCAGGAGAACCTCATGACATCCAAACGCTACCTCGCCTCCGTCCTGGCATCCGCACTGATCGCCGGCCTGGGCATGACCCAGGCGATGGCCCAGGGCAACAGCACGCCGCGCATCGATCAGGCACAGCAGGACATCAGCGCCCGCATCCAGCAGGGCATGGCCTCGGGCCACATCACGCCTTCGGAAGCGCAAGTACTCTTGCGCCGCGAGCGTGATATCCAGATGCGCGAGAACCAGTACAAGGCCAACGGCAGCGCCAACCCGCAGGAGCGCCAGCAGTTGCGGGCCGATCTGGGCGCCCTCAGCGCCGATGTCGAACGCATGATGAGCAACCGCAACGTCACCAGCCCCGCCAATCCCAACGGGTATAACCCCAATGCGCCACGGCAGCCTGGCAGTCACTACACCGACCGGGTGAACATGCGTGAGCTGCGCATCGGCCAGCGCATTGACGAGGGCATACGCTCGGGCCGCATCAGCCAGCGCGAAGCGCGCGAGCTGCACCGCCGCCAGCGCGAGCTGGAGCGCCGCGAGGCGCGGGCCTATTCAGACGGCGTTGTCAGCGTGCCGGAGCAGCGCCAGCTGCGCAATGAAATCATGGCCCTGCGCGACGAGGTGGAACGCATGATGCGCAACGACCGCCGGGGCCGGGGCTAAAGCGGCATCACCTTGGCTTTCAAGGCGTACTGCGGATTTGCTATTTAACTGATAGCTGCTTGCGCAGTCTGTGATTGCGCTAAAAGCCTATTTAACGCTGAAGGTGGGTCTCTGCCGGCTAACACGAAGGCGCTAAAGCACTAAAGCGTCTTCGTCAACCCAGCTTGCAAGCCCGCATCCGCAGCCATCACCCCAGGTGTGACTGCACCCAGCGCACGATGTCGGCCGCGCCCATGGCGCCGGGCTGGCGGGCGATTTCCCGGCCATCCTTGAACAACGCCAATGTCGGGATGCTGCGAATGTTGAAGCGCGCCCCAAGGCTGGGCACGGCTTCGGTATCGACCTTTGCCAGCCGCACCTGCGGCTCCAGCTTGGCCGCCGCCTGCTCATAGGCCGGCGCCATCTGACGGCACGGACCGCACCACGGCGCCCAGAAATCGACCAGTACCGGAATCTGGTTGCGGCCGATATGGCGGTCGAACGCCGCCTCGTCCAGCGCCGCCGAATGCGCGGTGAACAAGGCTTTTTTACAATTGCCGCAGGTCGGCGCGCTGCCCAGCTGGTCAGCCCGGACCCGGTTGGTGGTGTGGCAATGCGGGCAGACAATATGAAGTGGATCGGTCATTGGCTGCAGCTTGGGGCCGGGGCAGGTATTTCAACCGGTCATGAAGCTAGCGCAGGATGCCGCCGGGTTTTTGCTTGAGCCATGCATTCTTGGCGGGCTCATTTTTCAAACCTGGCCTGCCAGGGCCAGCGGGCTGCTTTATCGCGCCATGGCCTGCAAAGAGCCCTGGCTGGTTTATTTGTTCAAGCTTTCGCTTTACCATGGGGTTTATCGACCGCCTGGACGGGCTGCCGCAGGCTGCATCGGAAGTGCGAATTTTTGACATCTGAAGGAGTGCCTGACTTTGAATTTCTCCTGGAAGCGTTGCAGCACCGCTGCCTGGCTGGTGGGTATTTCAAGCTTCTCAAGCCTGCTGGCCGGTTGCTCGACCCCTGTCAAGACCTTTGCGTCGCAGGAAGACTTTGCCTCGACGGTGACGTATTCGCGGCTGTTCGACGCCACCGCCGCGCAGACGTGCGAAGCCTCCAGGCGGGCCTTGCTGAGCCAGGGCTACCTCATCAGCACCGCCAGGGACGACCTGGTGGAAGGCCGCAAGAACTTCCAGCCGGAGCCGGAGGCGCATGTGCAGATGGAAATCCGGATTGTCTGCGCCCCCGACACGCCTGACGGCAAGGTCAGCCTGGGCTTTGTCACCGCGCTGCAGGATGTTTACACGCTCAAGAAGATCAACAATTCGGCCAGCCTGGGCGTGGGCGCGCTGGGTTCGGTGTCGCTGCCTTTCAGCTCCAGCAGCGACGCCATGATCAAGGTCGCCAGCAAGACCATCACCAGCGACAACTTCTACGAGCGGTTTTTCGACCTGGTCAAGCGCTACCTGGTGGTGGATGAAGCCCTGGATGAACCCCGCGTGCCAGTCAAACCTGTTGAAGTTGCCAAGCCAGCCCCGTGAGGCGAGGAGGGCGAACACACCAGGCCCGGCACCTCGAAGCGAGCGTCAGGCAGGCCTGCGGGCCAGCCAGCGGATGCTGCCTCAGCAGCCGGCCAGCCCGTCGGGCATGGCCGGCTGATTCGCCTCGGCTTCGCGCCAGCTGCCCGGCGCCAGCCCGTCCAGCCGGTAGGGGCCGATGGCGGCGCGCACCAGGCGCAGCGTTGGAAACCCCACGGCCGCCGTCATGCGCCGGACCTGGCGGTTGCGGCCTTCTCGCAGGCCCAGCGCAAGCCAGGCCGTCGGGATGGCGGCGCGACTGCGAATTGGCGGCTCGCGCTGCCACAGCGCGGGCGGCGGCACCATGAGTTCGGCGCTTGCCGGGCGCGTCATGCCGTCATTGAGCTGAATGCCGCGCCGCAGCGCCGCCAGCGCGGCTTCATCAGGCATGCCTTCGACCTGCACCCAGTAGGTTTTTTCCATCTTGAAGCGCGGGTCGGCAATCCGGGCCTGCAGCTGGCCGTCGTTGGTCAGCAGCAGCAGGCCTTCGCTGTCGGCATCGAGCCGGCCGGCGACGTACACGCCCGGCAGGTCGATGAACTCCTTCAGCCCGCGCCAGCGGCCTTCGGGCGTGAACTGGCTCAGCACGCCGTAGGGCTTGTTGAAGAGGATCAGGCGGGAAACCCTGGAAGTTCTGGGCGGGCTGGCGGCGGACATGGCGGCGAAGCATAGCAGTGGCTGCCAGAGCGAAATTCCTCTGGCTTGCAACGCCAGCGCTCTTGGCGCTACTGAATTAATAGCTGCTTGCGCACTATATGCCTGCGCTAAAGGCATGTTTGATGCTAAAAATCTGTTTGCTGGTTAAAACAGACACGCGCCAGACGCCTTGTTTCCGGCGCCTGGCGCCTGTCGCTTCGGGCTCCTGGCCGCGTGACCGTCGCTTGGGTGTCTGCGGCCAGGGCGTCAATTGGCGACGCAGGCAAAGCTCGCAGCGTCCTCGATGCTGCCCGAGCCCTGGTATTTGGCAAACTTGGGATAGGCGCACAAAGGGCGGCTGCGATTCGGGAAATAGACATTGCTGGGCGCGGCCTTCGCTGCCATCGTGTCTGGCGCAATGCCCTTTTCCACCCAGTTCACCATGGTCTGAAGTGAATCAAAACTGTCGGTCGCCGGGCCGCCCGAGCAGTGGTTCATGCCCGGAACCAGGAAGGTTCGCGCAAAAGACTGAGTCGCTTCGAGGCCGCCATTGTTGGCCGCCAGGCGGTCGTAGTAGGCCAGCGTGTCCGATGCGGAGAAGATCGGGTCGGACATGCCGTGGATGAATAGCAGCTTGCCGCCGCGATTGCGGTAGGCTGCCAGCGTGGCATCGGCGTAGGTGTCGTACACCGCCGAGAACGCGGCCATGCGCGCTGGATCGCGGTCGAAGTCGAAGGCCAGCGGATTGAACGCCGGGTCGGGCGGCGTGAAGAATTCATTGACCAGCGCATCGACCATCAAGGTGTTGTAGCGTGAGTTGGGCGTGGCCGTGGTGGAGGTGCCCAGGGCCCAGTTGCGCCAGTCGGGAGCGGCCAGTCCCGGATCCCAGGGCTGGCCGGCGTACAGGGCCTGGCCCGCTGAATTTTTCGGCCCGCCGAACACATCCTTGAGCGCGCCCACCTGCTCGGCGCTCAGGCAGGCGGCGGTCTTGGCGCCAGCGCACTGCAGGATGGCCGGGTCGAAGCGGCAGGCCTTGACGTTGTTGACCATGCCGTCCACCGCGCCGTCGCCCGCATCGCAGGCGCCGTTGATGGCCTTGGCCGTCAGCGCCAGGTCGTCATTGCTGAATGCCTGCGACAGGATGCGGTTGCCGCTGCCGTCTTTCGGCGCGATGCTGGTCAGCTTGAGGTTGTTCCACATCGCCGCCACGGTCGCGCCGCTGGAGACCCGCATGGCAGGGGCGCCGGCGGTGATGCCGTCGAAATAATCGGGGAAGCGCTGGGAAAACATCATGCCCTGGCGGCCGCCGCCCGAGCAGCCCGAGAAGTAGGACTTGTCGGGCCTGCGGCCATAGCGCTGGCCGATCAAGGCCTTGGCCGCGACGGCCGTCTTGTCATGGGCGTTGTAGGCATGGTCGATGCGCGCCTGGGGGTCGAACCCGAAGGCGGCGCTGCCGCCGGTATGCCCGGCATCCGTCGAGACGACCGCGAAGCCCTGGCCCAACGGAGAAGGCGTGGCGATGGAGATGCTCGAACTCAGGGAGGTATCGCGCAGCGAGCCGTCGTTGCCGCCGCCGCCGAGGTAAAGAAACCGGCCGTTCCAGCCGTCCGGCAGGCTCAGCTCGAACCCGGTTGCATAGTTTTTGCCATCCGTGCCAATGCGCGGGTCGATGCTGCCGGTGATGACGCAATGGCCGGGCAGAAAATCGCCCGTGGTGGCGGTGCCGGGCCGCCTGGTGCCCGGCGCCACGTATTTCGCCGTCAGCGTGGTGGCGGGCAAGGCGGCTTTCACAGGCATGTCGAGGCAGGCCGCTTCAAGCTCTTTGGCCGTGGGCGCTGGCGTGTCCCCGCTACCGCCGCAACCGGCGAGCAAGGCCGCAAGCAGGGCCGACATGCCGTGGCCGGCATGGGCAAATACTGATTTTTTCATCGTTGTCTCCAGATTTTGTCAACGCTAACCATCCGTTTTGGTTCTGCCTTCCATGCCCGGCAGGTCGTGGAGTGCTGTCTCACTGCCGGCGCGTCAGTCCCCTTTGAACCCTGTCGCGCTGACAACCTTTTTCCATTTAATGTTCTCGGCGGCGATCATCCGCTTGGCCGCCTCCGGGCTGTTGCCGATGATGCTAAAGCCGGCTTCTTCCAGGCGCCGGCGCAGGTCGGCGTTCTGCAGCGCGGCCAGCACCTGCGTGTTCAGGGCTGAAATGATGGGCTCGGGCGTGCCGGCGGGAACGAAAAGGCAGAACCAGGCCGAGAAGTCGGCATTCGGGTAGCCGGACTCGGCAAAGGTCGGCACGTCCGGCAGCAGCGCCAAGCGCGCCGGCGCAGTGCTGGCCAGGGCACGCATCTTGCCGCCCTTGAGCTGCGCGCTGGCCAGCGCGACGGACATCAGCGCGGCATTCACGTCGCCCGAGGCAATCGCCGTCACCGCGTCGCCGGTGGCGCGGAAATGCACCGGCTCGATCTTGAAGCGGCCCTGCTCGGCCAGCATCTCGGCGCCGAAATGGCCCGGCGTGCCGGCGCCGAAGGTGGCGAAGTTGACCCGGCCCTTGTCGGCCAGCGCCATCTTCACGAACTCGGCATAGGTCTTGGCCGGCGAGCTGGCCGGCACCACCAGGACGAAGTCGGTCCTGGCCACTTCCGACACCGCCACCAGTTCCTTCAGCGGGTCGTAGGGCAGCTTGGAGAAGGCCGCCGGCGCGATGCTGATGGCGCTGACATCGGCGATCAAGAGGTTGTAGCCGTCGGGCGCGCTCTTGGCAACGAACTGTGCCGCGATCTGGCCGCCGGCGCCGGCGCGGTTTTCAATCACGACCGGCTGCTGCATCAGCTCGCCGAGCTTGATGCCGAGTAGCCGCGTCAGCACGTCGGGGCCGGTGCCGGGCGGAAAGCCGACCGACAGGCGCAGCGGGCGCGACGGGTAGGCCTGCGCCAGCGCCAGCCCCGGCAGGGCGCAGGCAAGCGATGCGGCCAGCCCGGCGGCAAGGCAGTTTCTTCTGGAAATGGGGGCGGTCATGGATTTGTCTCCTGGTGGATTCGGGGTAAAGGATGAAGTAAAAACAGGGTGTTATTCCAGGGGCGGCAGGCCGACGCTTTCAAGCTCCTGCCCGACGGTGGAGCGCCACAGGCTGGCGATGGACTCGGCATTCCAGCCACCGTCGCTGAAGGCGCTGCGTATCTCTTTAGGGTGCGACCACAAAGCCAGCTTGTCGCCGCCGATGCCGATGCATTGCCCGGTCACATGCGCGGCCTCGTCGGACGCCAGGTACACCAGCAGTGGTGCCACGTCTTGCGGCGTGCCCATGCCCATGCCTTTTCTCAGGCGGTCCGGCAGCGGCTCGCCCCGTGCCACGCCTGCCGCCAGCGGCGCGAAGGCGGGAATGGTTGCCACCATGCGGGTGAAGGCCACCGGGATGATGGCGTTGACGGTGATGCCTGAGCGGGCGCATTCCATCGACCAGGTGCGCGCAAAGGCCGCGATGCCTGCCTTCGCGGCGGCGTAGGCGGTCTGGCCCGGGTTACCGCGCTGGCCGGCCGGCGAGCCGATCAGGATGAGCCGCCCGCCGCCGCCCTGGGCGCGCATCTGCCGAACTGCAGCCCGAGCGCAGGTGAAGGTGCCGCGCAGATGGGTGTGGATCACGCTGTCGAAGTCGTCGTCGGTCAGGTTCCACAGCACCTTGTCCCTGAGATTGCCGGCGTTGGTGCAAAGAATGTCAAGCCGGCCGAAGGCGGCGACGGCCCGCGCCACCAGCTGGTCCGCTGCCTCGGCGCTGCCGACCGCCACTACTTCGGCGACCGCCCGGCCGCCCGCCTGTTCAATCGAGGCCACGGCCGCTGCGGCTGCCTCGGCGTCGATGTCGTTGACCACCACCGCCGCGCCCGCCCTGGCCAGGGCCTGGGCAAACGCCAGCCCGAGGCCCTGGCCGCTGCCGGTGACGATGGCCACCTTGCCGTCCAGATTCAATGTGTCCATGTTCATTCCTTCAGTCATGTCAGTCATTTGGGTTGCTTGCGTCATTGGCCGGTGAAGCGGGGCGGGCGCTTTTCCATGAAGGCGCGAGGGCCTTCGCGGGCGTCGCTGCTGGCCAGCACTGCCTGCCAGCTCCCGTCCTCGATCTGAAAGCCGACTTCCAGCGGCTGGCCGCTGGCCGCCATCACCGTCTGCTTGACCCGCTGCACCGCCAGCGGGCCATTGCCGGCGATCTGCAGGGCGAGTTCCATCGCCCTGGGCATGACCTCGGCGCCCGGCAATACCTGGTTGACCAGCCCGATCTGCAGCGCCCGCTGCGCGGTGATGGGGCGGCCGGTCAGCAGGATTTCCATGGCGTGGGCCTGGGCTACCTGCCGGGGCAGGCGCGCCATCGAGCCGGCGAACGGAATCAGGCCGCGCTGCACTTCGGGCAGGCCCAGCATGGCGTGGCCGGCGGCAATGCGGATGTCGCAGCCCAGCA
>JAQGNK010000520.1 GCA_028291905.1 Polaromonas sp. | reverse complement strand
ACGGCGGTGCAGATGCATTTTTCGGCGCAGAGCAACCGCACCAACGACATCATGCGAACCCTCACCGCGCTCACAGCGGTGTTCCTGCCGCTGAACCTGATCACCGGGTTCTTCGGCATGAACTTCGAGTTTTTGCCGCTGATCCATGCCTCTTACGGCTTCTGGTTGACCTTTGGCTTCATGCTGCTGCTGGTCGTGGTGGTGGTGTCGGTGTTCTGGCGCAAGCGCTACCTGGCCCGGACACGCAATTAATGAGCGTGTGGTTCGCCATTTCAAAAAATTTCTCCATGAAAAACACGTCTTTGGACTCATGGTGCTGCCCAGCCTTGCCAGCCGGGCGCGCCACGGCCAACTGAGACACGGCCAGCCCATGCAGCAAAGCTTGTTGTTCGAAGCACCGCCAGAAGCACCGCCGGCCCCGCGCATCAGGCTGGGCTGCGCCGGCTGGAGCCTGCCGCGCGCGCTGTGGCCGGAGTTTCCAGCCGGCGGCACGCACCTGCAGCGCTATGCGGCGCGTTTCAACGCGGTGGAGATCAATTCATCGTTTTACCGGCCGCACCAGCCGGCCACCTATGCCCGCTGGGCCGCCAGCGTGCCGGGCGACTTCCGTTTTGCGGTCAAGCTGCCCAAGGCCATCACGCACCAGAATCGGCTGCTGGGCTGCGCGCCCCTGCTCGATGATTTCCTGGCGCAGGCCACCTGCCTGGGCGAGCGGCTGGGCTGCCTGCTGGTGCAGCTGCCGCCCAGCCTGGCGTTCGATGCGGCGGTGGCACGGGATTTTCTGCGGTCGCTGCGCGAACGCCATGGCGGTGGGGTAGCGCTGGAGCCGCGCCACGCGAGCTGGTTCGCCCCTGCCGCCGATGAATTGCTGCAGGCGCTGCGGGTCGGCCGGGTGCTGGCCGACCCGGTGGTGCATGAAGCGGGCCGCCTGCCGGGCGGCTTCAAGGGCTTGATGTACGTGCGGCTGCATGGCTCGCCGCTCATGTACTACTCGGCTTATCAGCCCGCCGTGCTCGATGCGCTGGTGGGCCAGCTGCGGCTTGAAGCGCAGGCTGGCAGCGATGTATGGTGTATTTTCGACAACACCGCCGAAGGTGCAGCGGTCAGTGATGCGCTCTATACCTGTCAGGGTCTGGCGCAGCGCTGACCTGCCGGCGGCATGGATGGCCGCGCTAAAGCAAAATTCCCATGGCTGGCAGCGGCAGCGAGTCGACCGCTATCGAATTAATAGCTAATTGCGCACTGTCTGCCTGCGCCAGAGGCTTGTTTGATGCTGAAAGTTGTTTACGGGCCAACACAAACGGATGCTGATTCACTCAAGCCCGCCTGCATGCCAGCTGGAAAGCCTTTTCAGCCCAATCCGTCAGTCAACAAGCGAGCTGCGTGGTGGCATGCCAGGGCGGCTCAGTCTGCCGGATTGAAGTCCCGGCCCCGAAAATCAGCTTTGGTAGTCAGGCAGCGTGCCGCTCTTTCGCGCCTGCATCAGCTCGGCGCGCACTTCGGCGCGGGTCTTGGACACGCTGCTCTGCGCGGTGGTGGGGTAGCTGCTGTCATCGCCTGCATTCAACAGCGTTCCATCTTTTTGGGCCTGCGCCAGTTCGGCCTGGACCTGCGCACGGGTCACGGTGCTGGTGATCGCAGGCGCGGTGACAGCGGCATAGTCGTTGTCGCCGGCAAACGCGCTGCCAGCGGCCAGGAAAGCCAGGGAGATCACGGCAGAGGCAAGAATTTTTGTGGTTTTCATGATGATTTCCTTTATGTGGATAAATAGTTCAGTGGATTCAGGAACCCTTCCCGTCAGCAGGCAGTCTTTCAAGCCCGGCTGTATCAGGAACGCAACTCGCAGGGTTTACATCCCTTGCGCAAGCTGTAGAGAACAGATAGGCACGTTGCCGAGCCTTTAAAGAACTGCAAACAGAACCAGTCTGTTGCGGTTATCGAAACAATGGACCCGCCACGATGGACACCCTCAAACTTATCCGCACCTTCCGTGAGGTCGCCGCCCGCGGCGGCTTTTCGCGGGCAGCCCTCTCGCTCGACACCTCCAGGGCCAATGTGAGCAAATACGTTTCCGAACTGGAGCGCCAGCTCGGCACGCGGCTGCTCAACCGCAGCACCCGCACCATCAGCCTGACCGACGCCGGCACGCTGCTGCTCGAGCGCAGCACGCCGCTGCTGGAAATGATGGCCCTGACCCGCGATGAGCTGATGCACCGCGCCGAGGAGCCCAGCGGGCGCCTGCGCATGACGGCCCCGCAGGGCATCGGCAGCGTGGAGCTGCCCGCCCTGCTGGCCGACTTCATGCGGCGCTACCCCGATGTGCAGATCAGCCTGAACCTGAGCAACCATGTGCTCGACCTGGTGGAGGAAGGCATTGACCTGGCACTTCGCGCCGGCGTCATCGCCGCCCCCAATTTCATTGTCCGCAAGCTGCGGCGCATCGACATGGTGGTGTGCGCCACGCCCGCCTACTGGCAGCAGCGCGGCCTGCCGAATCACCCGGACGAGCTGGCCGGGCATGATGCGCTGACGCTGTCGATGGCGGGAAGCCACCCGCAATGGCGCTTCAAGGTCAACGGCAAGCCGCACAGCATCGCGGTGAGCAGCCGCATGGACGCGAGCGACCCGGTGCCGCTGGTGCAGATGGCGCTGCAGGGCCTGGGCGTGGCCCGGCTGCCGCGCCTGCTGGTGCAGCCGCTGCTGGACCAGGGCGCGCTGCGGCAGGTGCTGCCCGAATTCAGCCCGGACGATCTGTGGCTGTATGCCGCCTACACCCAGCGCCGGCAGAACAGCGCCGCCCTCAAAGCATTGCTGGCCTTCATGGAGGCGCGCTGGAAGAAGGAGTAGACAAGAAAAGACCCTGGGGACAGGGTCTTTCGGATGATCTATTGCTATTTAAAAAAATAGCTGCCTGCGCTTGCAGCGCCTGCACCAGAGGCCTGAAACCCCTAAAAACTGCAGCGCCGCGCCACCGTCAGGCCAGGTGTTCGGCCAGGAAGGCCAAGCTGCGTTCACGCGCCGCTGCGGCGGCTGCTGCGTTGTACGAGCCGCGCTGGTCGCAGTTGAAGCCGTGGTTGGCGGCATAGACATGCGCCTGAACTTCGGGATGGGCCTTCTTGAAGGCTTCGACGCCTTCGAGCGGAATCCAGTGGTCCTGGTCGCCGAAGTGGGCCAGGACCGGGCACTTGGGCTGGCGGGCGATTTCTTCCTCGGCCGTGATGCCGCCGCCGTAATAAGCCAC
>JAQGNK010000492.1 GCA_028291905.1 Polaromonas sp. | reverse complement strand
TCGTTGGAGATTTCCTGGGTCGAGAAAAGCCTTCCGACCACCGGCACGCGGCCCACGCCGGGAATGCCTTCCCGGTTGCGCGAGCCGATGTTCTTGAGCAGGCCGGAAATCACCAGGGTTTCGTTCTGCTTGAGGCTTACCTCGGTTTCGGTTCGGTTGGTGGTGAAGGCCACAAACTCGCCGGAGCCGCCGCTGCGGTCAGGCTGGCTGACCTCGGCCACGATGGTCGAGCGGACATTGCCCGCCTTGTCGATCACCGGCTTGAATTCGAGAATGACCCCATAGGGCTTGTAAACCACCGAGATCTGGCCGAAACCCGAGGCCACCGGAATCGGAATCTCGCCGCCGACCTGCACCTTGGAGGCGCCGCCGCTGACGGTGCTGATGCGCGGCTCGGCCAGCGTCAGGCTGTCGCCGTTCGACTCCAGAAAGTTGAGCACCGAGGTGATCTGCGTCGCCAGCCCGAGGTAGGAGATAAAAGGCCGCGCCGAATTCGTGACGGGAAACCCGGCCTGGCTGGTGCCCCGAAAAGTCGAGGAATTGGCGTAGAAATAGCCCGAGGTGGCGAAGGTGGGTCCGGCCACGCCGAGGTTGCTCCACTTGACGCCGATGTTGTCCAGCGCCTGCTTGCGCACTTCCACCACTTTCACATCGAGTTGCACCATCTGGTCGGCGACCACGCTGAGTTCCTGCGGCCGCTCGCGGATCAGGTTGAGCACCTGCGGATAGGCCTTGACGATTTTCTGGATTTTTTCCTGCGAATCCTGGTTGCTGTAAACCCCGTCGATGACGATGCGGTCGCCCACCGGCTTGGCCTGGATGCCTGGGTATTCGGCCAGCAGCTGGCTCAGCTCGCGCGACGTCTTGGACAGGTTGTTGGCATTGACCGTCACGTCGTAGCTGATCTGCGCACCGTTGCTCAGCCACATGTACATGGTGGTGGTGCCTGCGCCCTCGGCCAGCAGCACCACCTGCTTGTCGGCCACCACTTTGGCGCTGACCAGGCTGCCGTTGCCAATCGCCACGCGAACGACATTGGGCTGGTCGAGCACCAGCACCTGGCCGGCGTAGAGCGTCAAGGGAATCGCTGCCTGCCTGGCCACGCCGGTGCGTGCATCCACGCGAGGCGGGCTGCGGCGCTGGACGGCTGAATCAGCCGGACGGGGTGACAGGCGCGGAAAGGCTTCGCCAGAGGCGTCGGCAACCAGCACGGAAGCTTCCTGGGCCATGGCAGGCTGGGCGCCAACGGCGCCCAGCGCACAGGCGAGCAAGGTGCGAACAGTCAGTTCAAGACGCAGCGAAGGGTTTTTGCAGGAGTTCATGAGAGGGGAGGGCATTGTTGTTGTTCTAGAAAAGATGCGGGCTTTTAACGGCGTACCGGCACAGCGACTGGCGCCGTGATGGGGGCCGGGTAACCCGGCCGGGCCGCCGGCGCGGTGCCGGCTGCGGGCGCTGCCGCCGCAGCGGGCGCGGGGACAGTTGGGGCAGCCGCGCCGCCGCTGGTCATGTTCTGGGCAACACGTTCTGCAATGGCGCGGTTGTTGGGGTCCTTCATCGCCGCGTCCAGCGCGGGGGTGCTGGTGACACTGCCGCCGCCACTGCCGCCGATGATGAACTCGACCATGCGGCGCTGGCCTTCGGTCGTCGGCGCGATGGATGCCACCACGTCGTCAATCGACAATGCGCGGCTCGGATTGGCCACCTTGTCGCCCGGACTGCGCAGCACAGCGGTCAGGCGGCCTGCCGCCTTGGCGGCGATGATGCGCGTGCCTTCCTGCGGCGTCACGTCCAGCGTGATGTGCGAAAACCCCTGGGCGGCCACGGCGCCGGCTGCGGGCTTGGCTTTTTGCGCCTGGCCGGTGGCCAGAATCTCGACATTGGACAGCATGGGGAAGGTGAATTCCTTGGCATCGGCTGCTACCGAGCCGGTCTCGGGCGCTTTGGCGGTCAGCATCAGGTCGATGCGGTCGCCCGGACGCAGCAGGCCGGAAATGGAGCTGATTTCATCGACCTCGATGGTCAATGCGCGCCGGCCGTTCTTGAGCACGGCGGAAAACAGCTCGCCGCCCCGGCTGGCGGTGTAGCTGCTCAGCAGGGGCTCGCCGCGCTGGACATCCACCTGAAGCGCCTGCCCATCGACCGAATCGTAGGTGTCCGGCACGACGGTGGTCTTGTTGACGAATTCCGACGGCACCTGACGCACGGAAACCACCGAGCTGTCGATGACCTCGCCCGCCTGCAGCGGCCGGTTGGCGACAACCACCCGCACCATGGTCTTGCCGCGCGTGGCCTCTTCTTCGAGCTGGATGATGCGCGAGTTGATGGCCCGGTTGCTGAGGAAAAATGCGAGCCCGCCCAGGGCGACGGCGCCCGCAAGCAGCAGCCAGTTTTTATTGATTGATACAGCCACGAAATAGCCTCAGGGTAGGGAGATGAAAAAAGTCAGGGAACGGTAGAAAGCCTTCACTGCGTCAACCATCAACTGCGGCGTGTTCGGATTGACGAACAGCACCATGACGACCAATGCGCAGACGATGCAGTACTCCATCATGGCGAAGCCGCGCTGGCGAAGGCATGAAAGGCGGCGGCGCACGGGCAAGGGCATGGGTGAGGCGTCAATAAGTGACGAGGTTGGCATTGATGAGGGTCAGGCCGTTGGACGCATCCACGCCCAGGGCGATATCGAGTTGCTGCTGCTTGCGGCCGTACATGCGCACGATGGCTGGCTGCACACCGGCCGCCGCCGCGACCGACTGCTCCTGCAGCAGCGTCCAGCCGCCCGCGCGCAGCGACTGCTGGTAGAAACCGGCCACGCTCAGCAAGGAGTCCCGGCTGAAGAACAGCACCTGCTTGTTGCGCTTGCCGTTGTCAATCGACTCGACCACATTGACAGGCCTGGCGCCGCCGGGCGACGGCACGCCGCTGGTGTCCAGCGTAGGCTCGGTGCCCAGCAGCTGGGAGGTGGAAATGGTGCCTTCGCTACGGCCCGGGCCGGCGCTGCGCACCTTGACCCTGCTGTAGAAAGGCCCGTGCGTGCGCGCCACCAGCGTGTCAAGGCCGTGCGGCGTCACCGCCGCCACTGTTTCGCCGGGCTTGGCCGGCACCTGGGCGGTGCGCCAGTAGGCAACGTAATAAGCCACGATTTCTTCTTTGGACGCGGTGCTCTCGAACCGCTGCACCCGCATCGGAATGCCGTTGAGCCGCATATCGTCCGATACCCATTCGACCTTGGCCTTGGGCGGATCGGGAATCAGCGGCCAGGGTGTTGAACCCTGCGTGAACGAGGCCTGCGCCAGCGCGCCGGCGCCCAGCAGGCACAGCAGCGCGGGCAGGAAGTGGCGCAGGATGACCCCGGTACTGCGCATGCTCAGCAACGGTTTCCGTTTTGACTGGCGTAGGGTATCGAGTTGTTGCCTGTGTCGCGCACGCTGCCCGGCGGCACGTAGTCGGGCAGCACCAGGCCAACGTCCGGCGTGTTGCGCTCGAAGGGCGACATGATGGTTCCCAGCACATCGGTGACGGGCTTGATGTAGTGGCCCAGCACCGTCGGTGTCACCCGGTCGCAGACGCTGTCGGGGCCGCCGCGTGCGCCGCTGGCATTCCAGACGCCGTTGCCAATGGCCGTGGCGCCGGGCATGCCGATGTTGATGTTGCGCAGCACGTCGAAATGCGCAATGTTGCTGAGCGGTACGGTGACTTCCGCCCGCATCACGCCACCAGCCGGCAGATTGAACACCTTGGTGCCTATCACCTTCTGCAGGCCGCCGACCACACCGGTGTTCAATTCTCCGGCATTCACTTCAACAATGCCGACATCCGAAAAATTGCGCAACAGCGGCTTGTATTCGGCATCGCTCCAGAGCGGCACGCGGCCACTGTTCGGATTGAGCTGCGTGGTGTTGTCCAGGTAAGCAATCACGCCGTTGTTGGTCGAGATCGGCGCGAAGAAACGGGCGCGGGTTTCTTCGGCGAGCTGCGCCGCCGTTTTGGCTTGGGCATTTGGGTCCCAGGTGCGCTCAAAGGCGACATAGCGGCTGGCCTGGATTGCCGAATGCTTCACGTCTGAATAGCGGGCGAAATAGTGCATGCCGAATAATAGCGGCACCATGACCAGCAAAGCCACCAGGAATTCAACAGTGGCCTGGCCCGCATTGCGGCGCTGTGCGACGGAAGCATTTTTTTTCATGCGTGTCCTTGGGTTATTCAACCAGCGGAAAAGCCGCACTGTCCGCTGGCGCCTGGAATTTTTCTGCCGCAATCGGCGCGCCCATGCTGATCGCCACCGCCTGTTCGGTCGTCGTCAGGCTTTGCATGTCCAGCGCCTGCATGCCAGGCAGCGGCGTTACCGACTGGCGCAAGTGTTCAGGCATTTTGCGAATCGCGACCAGCGCAAGGCCCGTGCCCGCATGGCGGGCGGCGGGCAGCAGCGTGCATTCGGGCGCCTGGAGCGCATTGCCGGGGGGCGTCCATTTGCATTGGGCCGACGTGCCTGGCACGGCCACCGCTTCGCCGCTTTGCAAGGGCAGATTTTCCGGCGTGCCGCAGTCGCCCTTGAGCTGGGTTTTGCTGCCGGTGCGCTTGGCAAGGTCATATTCGATGCTCAGGACATTGCAGGCGCCATCGTGAATCTCGACCGACTTGAAAGGCTGGGGCTGCGGCTTGCAGGTGCCGCCCCTTTCAACCGAAATCAGCGACGCGTCATACAGGTTGCCGGAAACAAATTTCGCGTATTTCTTGCCGTCGAAATACTCCTCGGTGCGCTCGGTGTCGAGCGCGGCAATCTCGGCATCGGTCAGCCGCTCGGTGGCCGGGTCATAGGCCCAGCCCTGCGCCGCAGCCACGGCGGACTTGCCGGCGAAGCAGCGCTCCTGCACCTCGCGCATGGATGCGGCGAATTTTTCAGGGAAGTCATGGCGCTTTTCGCGCACGATCATGACCGGGTTGGCGCTGCCGCTGCCGCTGCTTGATGCGCCAGAAACAGCGCCCTCGGCCTTGGGCGAGCAGCCCTGCGCCAGCAGGCACAGCAGCACGGCCGCACCCCAGGCCGATAGGCGCGCAAGGCTGTGTTCTTCCGGGCAGACATGGCCGTCAGCAATCAGGAGCCGCGAGAGTAAGGGAGGCAGTGATTTCATTGCGCGAAGACCGACAGGGCCGGGTTGATGCCGCCGAGCCCGTACACCGCCGC
>JAQGNK010000465.1 GCA_028291905.1 Polaromonas sp. | reverse complement strand
ACGGCAGCGTGTCGCGTACAGACGCCGCCGCCGAGGTCAAGGGGCCGCTGCCCAAGGCGCTGGACGCGGACGGCAAGGACCATGTGCAGGCGCGCATGGTGTCGCTGCTGGCCGGCAGGCCTGGCGTGAAGGCGCTGGACCTGCCCACGCCCGCCAGCGGCGACCCGCGTCCGTTCGAGGTGGTCGGCATTCCGCTCGCGCCGGGCTTTCATGTGGTCGAGATTTCATCGCAAAAACTCGGCGCCTCGCTGCTCGATGAGCGCTACGGCGCCAACCGCACGATGTACGTGCGCACCTCGGCGCTGGTGACCAACCTGGGCGTGCATTTCAAGCTGGGCCGCGAGAATGCGCTGGCCTGGGTCACCACGCTCGACAAGGGCGCGCCGGTGGCCGGCGCCGTGGTGCGGGTGTCCGACTGCAAGGGCAAGGAGCTGGCCAAGGCCACGACCGATGCCAGGGGCATTGCGAATTTCACCGGCCTGTCGCCCGAGCCGCCCGAATGCTCGGGCGAGAGCTACCAGCGCGCCTACTTCGTCAGCGCCCGCGCCGGCAGTGGCGACGCGCAGGCGCAAGCACAAGATTTGGCCTTCACCTGGAGCGACTGGCACAAGGGCATCGAGCCGTGGCGCTTCAATGTGCCGACCAGCCGCGACGCCCTGCCCAACGAGCGTGCCCACACCATTTTTGACCGCACCTTGCTGCGGGCCGGCGAAACCGTGTCGATGAAGCATGTGTTGCGCACCGAAACCGGCCAGGGTTTCGGCCTGGCCGAGCTGCAGCCGGCCAGCCTGGTGGTCACCCACGTCGGCAGCGGCCAGCAGTACACCCAGCCGATCAGCTGGCGCAAGACCGCCACCGGCGGCCAGAGCGCCGAGAACACCTTCGCCATTCCGCCCGAAGCCAAGCTCGGCGTGTACGAGGTCACGCTGCAGGGCGCCAACAAGGAAACCCGGCGCAGCCAGAGCTTTTCCACCGGCCAGTTCCGGGTCGAGCAGTTCCGCCTGCCGGTGCTCGAAGGCCGCGTCACCCCGGCCGAGAAAAAAGCGCTGGTCAATGTGAAGGCGGTGCCGGTCGAGGTGCAGATCAACTATGTCGCCGGCGGCGCGGCGGTGAGTCTGCCGGTGCGGGTGTCGGCGCTGGTGCGCGGCAAATCGCTGAGCTACAGCGACTACGACAGCTTCAACTTCTCGCCGCCCCGCGCCGCCGGCGCACCGGCCAGTTCGGGCAATGAAAACGCCGAAAGCGGCGAGGAAGAAGCCAGCGCCACCCAGGACCAGCGGGTGGTGGCCGACAAGCTGCCCCTGGTGCTCGACAAGAGCGGCGCCGGCAAGGTCACCATCGACAAGCTGCCGGCGAATAAGCAGCCGCAGGAGCTGCTGCTGGAAGCCACCTATTCCGACCCGAACGGCGAGGTGCAGACCATCCGCAGCGTGCAGACCCTGTGGCCCGCCGGCGTGGTGGTCGGCCTGAAGACCGAGGGCTGGGTGTCGAGCAAGCAGAAGATCAAGTTCCAGACGCTGGCCCTCGGCCTGGACGGCAAGCCGGCCGCCGACGTGGCGATGGAGGTCAAGGCCATCGCCCGCATCGTCACCACCAGCCGCAAGCGCATGGTGGGCGGCTTCTACACCTACGACAACAAGACCGAGACCAAGGAGCTGGGCAAGGTCTGCAGCGGCAAGAGCGACAGCCGGGGCCTGCTGCTGTGCGAGGCCCAGCTGTCCGAGCCGGGCGAGGTCGAGCTGGTTGCCACCGCCACCGACAAGGACGGCAACACCATCCAGGCCGCAGGCTCCGTCTATGTAACCAAGCAGGGCGAACTCTGGTTCGGCGGCGACAACAACGACCGCATGGACCTGCTGCCCGAGAAGAAAAGCTACCAGCCGGGCGAGATGGCGAAATTCCAGGTCCGCATGCCGTTCCGGTTTGCCACCGCGCTGGTCGCCATCGAGCGTGAAGGCATCCTGGAGACCCAGGTGGTGCAGCTCAACGGGCAAGACCCGACCATCAACCTGAAAATCCAGGAAGGCTGGGGACCGAATGTGTACGTCAGCGTGCTGGCCCTGCGCGGGCGGCTGCGCGAGGTGCCGTGGTACAGCTTTTTCACCTGGGGCTTCAAGGCGCCGCGTGAATGGTGGACCTCGTTCTGGTACGAAGGCCGCGAATACGAGGCGCCGACCGCGATGGTCGATTTGAGCAAGCCGGCGTTCCGGCTGGGCATGGCGGAAATCCGCGTCGGCGCCAAGGCCCATCAGCTCGACGTGAGCGTGAAGGCCGACAAGGAAAGCTACCCGGTGCGCGGCCAGGCCCAGGTGACGGTTAGCGTCAAGCTGCCCAACGGCCAGCCTGCCGCGAATGCCGAAGTCGCGCTCGCCGCCGTGGACCAGGCGGTGCTGGAGCTGATGCCTAACAACTCCTGGGGCTTGCTTGAAGCCATGCTGCAGCGCCGCGCCTGGGGCGTGGAAACCGCGACCGCGCAGATGGAAATCATTGGCCGGCGGCATTACGGCCGTAAGGCGGTGCCGGCGGGCGGCGGCGGCGGGCGCAGCAACACCCGCGAGCTGCTCGACACGCTGCTGCTGTGGAACCCGGCGCTGCAGCTCGACGACAAGGGCCAGGCGGTGGTGACGGTGCCGCTCAATGACGCGCTGACCACCTTCCGGATCGTGGCAGTGGCCGACAGCGGCGCCGGCCTGTTCGGCACCGGCCAGACGACGATCAAGGCCACGCAGGACTTGCAGATCATCAGCGGCCTGCCGCCGCTGGTGCGCGAGGACGACCAGTTCCGGGCGCAGCTGACCCTGCGCAACACCACCAAGGCGGCGATGAAGGTGGAAGTCAGCCCGCGTGCGACGCTGCTCGACCTGAAGCCGCAGATGGTCGATATTCCGGCTGGCGAGGCGCGTGAGGTCGGCTGGATGGTGACCGCCCCGGCGCAGCTGGCGCTGACGCGTACCGAAGCCATCCTGTGGGAAATCCAGGCGCGGGACACTATCAGCGGCGCCAAGGACGGCCTGAAGGCCAGCCAGCGCATCATTCCCGCCGTGCCGCTGACGGTGCAGCAGGCCACGCTGGTGCAGGTCGATGGCAGCTTCACCCTCGACGTGAATCCGCCCGCCGACGCCCTGCCGGGCCGGGGCGGCCTCAAGATGTCGATGCAGCCCAAGCTGGCCGAGGGCCTGGACAGCGTGCGCGACTGGTTCGCCAACTACCCGTTCGCCTGCCTGGAGCAAAAAACCAGCAAGTCGGTCGGCCTGCGCGACGGCAAGG
>JAQGNK010000445.1 GCA_028291905.1 Polaromonas sp. | reverse complement strand
TGCCCTTTTTTTACGCGCTGACTGCGCTTACTGCGCTGCCCAGGCGGCGAAGCGTTTTTCCAGCGCCTCGCCCTGGTCGGCCCAGAACGAGATGTTGAACTGCAGCGCGTCCTTGCTGTTGGCCGGCGAGGTCGGCAGCAGCGCCAGCACCTTGGCGTCGAGCTTGGCCAGGGCCTTGTTGTTGGTCGGGCCGTAGGAAATGTTGCGGGCGTATTCGGCCTGCGCATCCGGGGTAGAGGCCAGGGCGATGAACTTGAGCGCCAGGTCCTTGTTGGGCGTGCCCTTGGGCATGACCCAGTAATCGAGGTCATAGATGCCGCCGGTCCAGGCGATCTGCAGGTTCTTGCCTTCGCGCTGGGCAGCGTCGATGCGGCCGTTGTAGGCGGTGGTCATGACCACGTCGCCGGCCACCAGGAACTGCGGCGGCTGCGCGCCGGCTTCCCAGAACTGGATGTTCGACTTGAGTTCGGTGAGCTTCTTGAAGGCGCGGTCGGCGCCGTCCTTGGTGGCCAGCACCTTGTACACCTCGGCGGTCTTCACGCCGTCGGCCATCAGGGCGAATTCGAGGTTGTAGCGGGCGCCCTTGCGCATGCCGCGCTTGCCGGGGAATTTCTGGGTGTTCCAGAAATCACCCCAGGTGACCGGCGCGGTTTTGAGCTTGTCGGCGTTGTAGGCCATCACGGTGGACCAGATGAAGGTGCCGACACCGCATTCATGCACGGCGGCGGGCTGGAAGTCGGCCTTGTTGCCGACCTTGGACCAGTCCATCTTCTCGAACAGGCCTTCGTCGCAGCCGCGGTTCACGTCCGGGCTTTCGACTTCCACGACATCCCAGGTCACTTTCTTGGCCTCGACCATGGCCTTGATCTTGGCTTGCTCGCCGTTGTATTCGACCGGCAGGATCTTGCCGGCGCCCGATTTGTCAAAGGCTTCGATATAGGCTTTTTTCTGCGCGGCACCGTTGGCGCCGCCAAAATTCACCACGGTCAGCTGGCTTTGGGCCAGCACCGGCAGGCAGACGCCGGCGGCAATAGCGATCATCAGGGGCTTGAGTTTCATGGGAATTCCTTGGGAAGTGGGAGTGGAGAAAACTTGAAATAGCGAAAAACGCCAATCAGCGGTACATGCGCAGGTGCTCCACCGGCGCATGCACATGGATGGTCTGACCGGCTGCGGGCAGCTGGTGGTGGCCCAGCGGCATCTTGATGGTGGCGTCCGGCTGGCCCGGCATTTCGCAGCGCAGGCGCAGGTGGTCGCCAAAATAGATCACGTCCAGCACCTGGCTCTGGAAGGTGTTGGCGCCGGCCGTGTCGGCAATCTTCAGCCGCTCCGGCCGGGTGCCGCACTGCACCGAATCACCGACGCCGGCGGCGTTGACGTTCAGGCCGCGCAGCTCGATGCCGCTCGGCAGGCGCACCTCGCAATGCGCGCCGTCCAGCCGCACCACTTGCGCCTGCAGCACCGTGCTGTCACCGACAAAGCCGGCCACGAAGCGGTTCACCGGGGTTTCATACAGGTTGTCCACCACATCGATCTGCTGGATCAGGCCGTCGTTGAAAACCGCCACCCGGTCGGACATGGTGAGCGCCTCGGTCTGGTCGTGGGTGACATAGACAAAGGTCACGCCCAGCCGGCGATGCAGCGCCTTCAGCTCGATCTGCATGTGCTCGCGCAGCTGCTTGTCGAGCGCGCCCAGCGGCTCGTCCATCAGCACCAGCTGCGGGTCGAACACCAGCGCCCGGGCCAGGGCCACACGCTGCTGCTGGCCGCCCGAGAGCTGGCCAGGGTAGCGCGAGCCCATGCGGCCCAGCTGGACCATGTCCAGCGCGCGAATCACCTTGGCCTCGCGCTCGGCGGTGGGCAGCTTGCGCACCGTCAGCGGATAGGCGATGTTGTCGGCCACCGTCATGTGCGGAAACAGCGCGTAGTTCTGGAACACCATGCCGAAGTTGCGCTTGTGCGGCGGCGTGCGGGTGATGGGCACGCCGTTCAGGCTGATCTCGCCGGCCGTGGGCGACTCGAAGCCGGCCAGCATCATCAAGGTGGTGGTCTTGCCCGAGCCCGAAGGGCCGAGCAGCGACAAAAACTCGCCTTGCCGGATGTCCAGGTTCAGGTCGCGCACGACCAGGTTGATGCCGTCATAGGTTTTCTGGACACCGCTGAAGCTCACCAGGGTCTTGGATTGGGTCATTCGTGTGTAGCCTGATTTCGATTGCAAAGTGCTGTTATCGCGCTGCCAGCGTCAAGGCAACTTGCATGCCAGCGCCGGGTTGCCGATGCACAAGTTAACGATCCGCACATCATGGACCCATCAAGCCACTGCGTCAAAGCAGGCGGCCATGATGGCCAATCCTTCGTCAATCACCGCGTCGCTGGCGGTCAGCGGCACCAGGATGCGGATGACGTTGCCGTAGGTGCCGCAGGTCAGCAAAATCAGCCCGCGCACGGTGGCCTCTGCGGTGATGCGCTTGGCCAGGTCGGCGTCGGGCTGCTTCAGGTCGCCGTCCTTGAACAGCTCGATGGCCACCATCGCGCCCATGCCGCGCACGTCGCCGATGCAGGCGTGGCGCGCGGCCATGGCCTTGAGGCCAGCCGTCAGGCGCTCGCCCACGTCGCGGCTTCGCTGGAGCAGGTTTTCTTTCTCAAACACATCGAGCACTGCCAGGGCGGCGGCACAGGCCACAGGGCTGCCGGCATAGGTGCCGCCCAGTCCGCCCGGACCGACGGCATCCATCACGTCGGCGCGGCCCACCACCGCCGAGATCGGGAAGCCGCCGGCCATCGACTTGGCCATGGTGATGAGGTCGGGCACCACGCCGCTTTGCTCCACCGCGAACCAGGTGCCAGTGCGGCCGGCGCCGGTCTGGATTTCATCGACGACCAGCAAGATGCCATGGTCATCGCACAGCGTGCGCAGGCGCTGCAGCAGCTCGGCCGGGGCAATGGTGAAGCCGCCTTCGCCCTGCACCGGCTCGATGATGATGGCCGCGACGCGGCTGGCTTCGATGTCGTTCTTGAAAATGGCTTCGACCGACGCAATCGACTCGTCAACCGTCACGCCGTAGAGCGCATTCGGGAACTTGGCATGGAACACCTCTGCCGGAAACGGGCCAAAGCCAGTCTTGTAAGGCGCCACCTTGCCGGTCATGGCCAGCGTCATCAGGGTGCGGCCATGGTAGCCACCGCTGAAGCAGATCACGCCTGAACGGCCGGTGGCGGCGCGGGCGATCTTGACGGCGTTTTCCACCGCCTCGGAGCCGCTCGTCAGGAACAGGGTTTTCTTGGCGAAGTCACCGGGCGCCAGGGCATTGATGCGTTCGGCCAGTTCGACATAGGGCTCGTAGGGCACGACCTGGAAGCAGGTGTGGGTGTAGCGGTCAAGCTGGTCCTTCACCGCCTGGATGACAGCGGGGTGCCGATGGCCGGTGTTGAGCACTGCGATGCCGCCGGCGAAATCGATGAAGCGCCGGCCTTCGACATCCCAGATTTCCGCGTTCTCGCCGCGCTCGATGAAAATCTGATGGCTGTGGCCGACGCCGCGCGGAATCGCCGCCTGGCGGCGGGCGAACAGGGCGGCATTGGTCTGGCTTGTTTGGCTCAGGTGAGGTTCGCGGTGCATGAGGATTCCTTTCGGGTTTGGAAAGCCGGGCTGGTTGCCGTTTTTCAGGCTGATTCCTTGACTTTAGGCAAACCTGGGCAGCATTAACATATACAGATTAGCCCTGTTGCATGGTGTACTGTGCAGCCCGCGCTTCCAGTACACACAAACCCTTGCCCCATGTTGGG
>JAQGNK010000436.1 GCA_028291905.1 Polaromonas sp. | reverse complement strand
TGGCCGGCGCCGCTGGTGCTGGCTGGTGCCGGCGCACTGCTTGCTATCGCTTTCATAGCTGGTAGCGCACGCGGCGCCTACGCCATCAGCCCTTTTGAGCTATGGAATGTGCTGCGGGACGCGCTCGGCCTGTCTGGCCGGACGGGCCCGCCCACGCCCGGGCACCTGGTGTTCATGAGCATCCGTCTGCCGCGCCTGTTGCTGGGCGTGGCGGCGGGTGCCGCGCTGGGCCTGTCGGGCGCGCTGATGCAGGGGCTGTTCCGCAACCCGCTGGCCGACCCCGGCTTGATCGGCGTCAGCAGCGGCGCCGCGCTGGCCGCCGGCATCACCATCGTCCTGGGCAGCGCGTGGTTTCCCGACCTGCCGCGCACCCTGGGCAGCTGGACGCTGGTGCTGACGGCCTTCACCGGCAGCCTGGGCGTGACCCTGCTGGTCTATGCGCTGTCGCAGCAGGACGGCGGCACCCGGGTCGGGCTGATGTTGCTGGCCGGCATCGCCATCAATGCGCTGGCCGGCGCCGGGTTGGGCTACCTGACGTTTCTCGCCAGCGACGAGCAGCTGCGCAGCATCCAGTTCTGGCTGCTCGGCAGCCTGGGCGGCGCCCGCTGGAGCGCCGTCATGCTGGTGGCCGGCATCGTGGCGGCCGCCGTGCTGGCGGGCCTGCGGCTGGCCGCGCCGCTCAATGCGATTGCCCTGGGCGAGGCGCAGGCCGCGCTGCTCGGCGTGCCGGTCGAGCGCGTCAAGCTCGCGGCCATCGTGCTGACGGCGCTGGCGGTCGGCACGGTCACGGCAACGACCGGCATGATCGGCTTCATCGGCCTGGTGGCGCCGCACTGCGTGCGCCTGGTGGCCGGTCCAGACCACCGCACCCTGCTGCCCGGTTCGGCCCTGCTGGGCGCGGCGCTGGTGCTGGCCGCCGACGCCGTGGCCCGCACCGCCGTGCAGCCGGCCGAATTGCCGCTGGGCGTGCTGACGGCCTTTGTCGGCGTGCCGTTCTTCCTGCTGCTGCTGCGCCACTTCAGGAGCCGGCTGTGAATGCGCGCAGCCTCGCGGACTTGAACGCTCCTGCAGCGCTGGACGACGGGCTGGAAGCGCTCGGCGTGACGGTCGAGGTCGGCGGCAAAACCTTGCTGCAGACTGCATCCGTCCGGTTCACAGCCGGCGAGGTCACGGCCATCCTCGGCCCCAACGGCGCCGGCAAATCGACCCTGATGTCGGTGCTCACCGGCCAGCGCCAGCCGTCCGCCGGCCAGGTGCGGCTGGCCGGCCAGGCGCTGGCAGACTGCCCGAACGCGGCACTGGCCCGGCTGCGCGCCTGCGTGGCGCAGGAAACCCAGGTGGCGTTCGATTTCACCGTGCGCGAGGTGGTCGAGCTGGGCCGCTACCCGCACCGCCGCCAGCCTTCGGCGCAGGAAGCGTCCATCGTCCTGCAGGCGATGCAGCAGGCGGCGGTGGCGCATTTGCGGCACCGGGCCCTGAACACGCTGTCGGGCGGGGAAAAGGCGCGGGTCCACCTGGCGCGCGCGCTGGCGCAGGTCTGGGAGCCGGTCGCCGGCGCCGATGGCAGCTACCCGCCGCGCTGGCTGCTGCTCGACGAGCCGACCGCCGCGCTCGACCTGCGGCACCAGCACCGCATGCTGCAGCTGGCGCGCAGCCGCGCCCACGGGCAGGGGCTGGGCGTGGTAGCGGTGCTGCATGACCTGAACCTGGCGCTGCGCTACAGCGACCGCTGCGTGGTGCTTCAGTCCGGGCAGGTGGTCGCCAGCGGCCCCACCGCCGGGGTGCTCACGGCCGGCTGCATCCGGCAGGTGTGGGGCGTGGCGGCCCGCGCAGTGCCGGCGGCGCCAGGCGTTGCCGATGGCGGCGCGCTTCAGTATGTGTTCGAGCCGGTGCCGGTGGCGCCGGGGCTGTAGCGCTCGGCGCTGTGGTGGTTTTACCCGGCGTGGTCAGGTGCGGGACCGGAATCGGCATGGTTTTGCATGAGAATCCCGGCATGAGCAGTTTGAGCCACCTTCGCATCAAGATCTACCGGACGGTTTTCCGCCAGCTCCATGGCGTCGTGCCCTGCTGGGTCTGCGGCAGGCATGTCACGCCGGAAGCGGCGACGCTTGAGCACATCGTGCCCCTGCGCGACGGCGGCAACAGCCATGCCGAGAACCTGGCCATCAGCCACGAGGTCTGCAACGGCCAGCGCCACGCCTCGGGCCGGGTGCCGGCCTCGTCCACCGCGCCGGGGCAGGTGCAGCGCCGCGCCAGTGGGCGTGCGCGCCAGCCGCAGGCGCCCACCTTGCCACCACCGCCAGCCGCTGCCGAATAGAGGCGCCCCTCAAGTCCGGCGCCGCCAGCCCGGCCGTGGAGCCGTTAGTATCCGCGCATGATTTCCAGCCCGACCACCTACGCCCTCGCCGTCGGCTTCCTGCCGCCCGACGACCCCTTGCGCGCCACGCTGCACAACGAGGTTCATGCCCGACCGCCGGTCCGGGTGCGGCTGCCGGGGCTGATCGTGCAGGTCGCGGTGCTCAACGCCGGCATCCCCCGCGAGCAGGAATGCGCCCACCTGCGGCGCCTGAGCGGGCAGGCGCTGCTGCCGCTGGAGCGCCTGCAGGGCAATTTCCTGCGCCTGTCATGCGGCCAGCACACCGTCACCTGGGAGCGGCACACCGAGTTCACCCGCTATTCCATCGAGCAGGCCCTGCCCGACGCGGTGCTGCTGGGCGCGCAGGAGCCCGACCTGCTGGGCAGCCTGGCGGTCCCGCCCGAATGGCTGTCGGGCATTCCGGGGCGCACCGTGGCGGCGGTCGAGCTGGCCATGCTCCAGGCGTCGCTGGGTGACGGCACCGGGCTGATGCGCCAAACGCAGGCCTGGTTCGGCGGCCGGCCGGTGATCGCCTCGCAGCTGGGCCACGGCCATTCGTGGGCGCTGACCGAGTTCCAGATCGGCGCCAACGGCTTCGAGCGCATGCTGGTGATCGCCGCGCCCGGCACCACCGAAAGCCGCGCCGGCCGCATCTCGCAGCGCCTGCTGGAGCTGGAAATCTACCGCCTGATGGCGCTGCGCGGCCTGCCGGTCGCCAAGCAGCTGGCGCCGATGCTGGCCGAGGCCGAAAGCGCGCTGGCCGGCATCACGGCGCGGCTTGAAAACAAGTCCGCGTCCGACCAGGAGCTGCTCGACACGCTGGTGTCGCTGGCGGCGCGGGTCGAGCGCGCCACGGCCGAGCACAGCTACCGTTTCTCCGCCACCCGTGCCTACAGCACCCTGGTCGGACAGCGCATCGCCGAGCTGCGCGAAAAACCGATTGCCGGCACCCAGACGCTGGGCGAATTCATGCAGCGCCGGCTGTCGCCCGCGATGGCCACGGTGGCCGCCACCGACCAGCGCCTGGCCTCGCTGTCGGAGCGGGTGACGCGCACCAGCGCGCTGCTGCGCACCCGCGTGGACATTGCCACCGAGACCCAGAACCAGCTGCTGCTGGAAAAGCTCACCCGCGGGCAGGAGCTGCAGCTGCGCCTGCAGTCCACCGTCGAAGGCCTGTCGATAGCAGCGATTTCCTATTACGTGATCAGCCTGCTGCTCTACGGCGGTAAGGCGGCCAAGGCGTCGGGCGCGCCGGTGAATCCGGAAATCCTTGCCGGCGCCGCGATTCCGCTGGTGCTGTGGCTGGTCTGGCGCAACATCCGGCGCATTCATGCCACGCTCAACGGCGGGCATTGAGCGCGCACTGAGAGCCTCCGGCCGCCGGGCGCCGCAGGAAAGATGCTATGAATTAAATAGCTGCTTGCGCAGGCAGAACCTGCGCAGCAGGCCTTTTTGATTGAATTTAAAATTTTCAATCGCCGGCTGCGCTGCCGTCATTCCGGCTTCATCAGCTCCAGCAGCCGGTCGAGCCCGCCTTCGTTGATGGCGACCATCGCCTGCTCGCGCACCTTGGGCTTGGCATGGTAGGCGACCGACAGGCCGGCTACCCCCATCATGGGCAGGTCGTTTGCGCCGTCGCCCACGGCAATTGCCTGCAGCGGGTTGATGCCCAGCTGTGCGCAGGTGTCCAGCAGCATGCGGCGCTTTTCCTCACCGTCGCAGATGTCGCCCCAGGGCTGATCGACCATGAAGCCGGTCAGCAGCCCGTCCTTGACCTCCAGCACGTTCGAGCGGGTGTAGTCGATGTCCAGCAGGTCACTGATGCGGTCGGTGAAGAAGGTGAAACCGCCGCTGACCAGCAGGATTTTCAGGCCGGCGTCCTTGCAGGCCCGCACCAGTTCGGCCGCGCCGGGGTTGAGCTTGAGGCGCTCGCGGTACACCTGGTCCATGTGCGCCACGCTTACGCCCTTGAGCAGCGCCACGCGCCGGCGCAGGCTGTCCTTGAAGTCGGTGATCTCGCCGCGCATGGCCGCCTCGGTGATCGCGGCGACCTCCACCTTGCGGCCCGCCGCATCGGCGATTTCATCGATGCACTCGATGTTGATGAGCGTCGAATCCATGTCGAAGGCAATCAGCTTGAAGTCGCTGAGCTGGAGGTCGGGCGTGGCGATGTTGACGACGAGGCCGGGGGCATGTTCGATGGGGGTCATAAATTTTTTACTACTGTTTTGATAGCTGCTTGCGCAGGAAGAACATGCGCTGAAGGCCTGTTTGTTATAACTATTGAGGCTGCTGGGAGAGGCGCGGGATCATGCGTCGTCCCGGGCCCAGCCCTGCAGGCGTGCCGCAATCTGCTCGGGACTCGGCAGGTCGTTCTCGTAGCTGGCCGGCAGCTGCGGCGTGACGGTGTAGGTGGCGATGCCCAGCGGGCGCGTCATGGTGCGCAGGGCGTACTCAACCATCGTTTTGGTCTTGCTGCGGCAGATGACGATGCCAATCGGCGGGTTTTCGCCTTCCAGCCTGTGCTGCTGGTCGAGCGTGTCCAGGTAGAACTCGATCTGGCCCTTGTGCTCGGGCTTGAAGTCGCCGATTTTCAGTTCGATGGCGACCAGGCAGCGCAGGCGGCGGTGAAACAGCAGCAGGTCGATGAAGTATTCCTTTCCTTCGACTTCCAGACGGTACTGGTTGCCGACAAAGGCGAAGGCGCCGCCCATCTCACTCAGAAAGCCGCGCAGGTTGCGCACCAGCGCCTGCTCCAGTTCGCGCTCGGAGTGTTCTTCGGCCAAGCCGAGAAAGTCGAAGGTGTAGCTGTCCTTGACGGCCAGCAACGCCTGGGCCTTGATGCTGTCCGGCACGGCGGCGTCGAAGTTGGTCTGGCCGTTCAGGTATTGGGCGTAGCTGTGGTTGTCGAGCTGGTGCTGCAGCACGCTCTTGGTCCAGCCGAAGCGGGCCGTGGCGCGCAGGTAGAACTCGCGTTCCAGGTCGTCCTTGCAGCGGGCCAGAATGACAAGATTCTTGGCCCAGCTGATTTCTCTAACCAGCGGTTGGAGTTTTGGCTTGTCCTTGTATTCGTTGAAAAACTGGCGCATCAGCCAGAGGTTCTGGGCTGAAAACCCGTTGCGCCCCGCAAACTCGGCCTGCAGGTCGCGCGCCAGGGTTTCAACCACGCTTTTTCCCCAACCAAGCGCTGCTTGACGCTGGCTGATGTTTTCGCCCAGCCACCAGTACAGCGCCAGCAGCTCTTTATTGGCCGCCCGCAATGCTTGATATTGGCGCTGGCGAATCTGCGTTTTGATCTCAATCAGGAAGTCGCCGTAGCCGGTTGGTGGAGTTGCAGCATCTAAACGGTTCCTGTTCGCTGCTGCATTCATGGAAGGCAGGCCTTTGGCGTCAGTCAAACCAGTTCTCCACCCGCAGGCCTGGCACGCGCTCGAATTCGCGGGTGTTGCGGGTCACCAGTGTCATGCCGTAAGCCAGTGCCGTGCCTGCGATGAGCTGATCGAAGTGGCCAATGGGTGTGCCCGCCGTTTCCAAGGTGTATTTGATCCAGGCGGCTGACGTGGCCGCTTTTTTGTCCAGGCCTAGAACGCCATAAACCTTCAAGGCAGCGTCAATGCCGTTTCTCTGAACCTCTGGCCGAATCGAGCGCAGTACGCCGTATTCCAGCTCAAACAAAACCACCGCAGGGATAGAAATCTGGCTGGGGGCAACACTTTTCAGGCGTGCCGCTACCTGTCCCTGTTGTTTGAAGAAATAGATCAGGGTGTTGGTGTCGAGCAGATACATCACCAAGACTCGCGTGGCAAATCAGGCGTTTCATGGGCGCGCATTTCCTCGGAAAGTGGAAAGTCTTCCCATAAGTGCGCATTGGCTGCCACTTCCTCAAAAAAGCCAACGGGATAGCCATTGGCATCCACTTCGGGAGCTTGCTCCTTGACGAGCTTTGTGATCCAGGCGCTCAAGGACAGCCTGGCCGCTGACGCTGAAGCCTTGGCACGAGAAATCGCGTCATCATCCATGTAAATAGTGACTTGAGACATTGCGCTACCTCCTATTAATTACATCGACAATTATATAAGTTGAGTGCAATTAGATGGTGGCCGTTTCCCGCACCGGCTGCCCCAGGCTCTTGAGCACATCGCGCACCATCTGCGCCCGTTCCTTGGCCTCCGGCAGGGCGCGCTCGATGCGCAGCTTGTCGTTGCCGGCCAGCTTGATGTGCTTGTTCTTCTGGATCAGCCCGATGATGGCCATCGCGTCTATCGGCGGGTCTTTGCGGAAGGTGATGGTGATGCCGCCGGGCGCTGCATCGACCTTGGCAACGCCGTAGGGTTTGGCGATCACCCGCAGCCGGTGCACGTCGATCAGCGTCTGGGCCTGCGCCGGTAGCTTGCCGAAGCGGTCCACGATTTCCTCCAGCAACGCGTCGATCTGCTCGGTCTTCTTGGCCGTCGCCAGCTTCTTGTAGAACGACAGGCGCAGGTGCACGTCGCCGCAGTAGTCGCTGGGCAGCAGGGCGGGGGAATGCAGGTTGATCTCGGTCGTGACGCCCAGCGGCGACAGTAGGTCCGGCTCGCGGCCGGCTTTGAGCGACGCCACCGCTTCGCCAAGCATCTCGTTGTAGAGCTGGAAACCGATCTCCAGCATGTTGCCGCTCTGGTTTTCGCCCAGCACCTCGCCGGTGCCGCGAATCTCCAGGTCGTGCATCGCCAGGTAAAAGCCCGAGCCGAGTTCTTCCATCTGCTGGATGGCGTCCAGACGCTGGCTGGCCTGCTTGGTCAGGCCTTCGATGTCGGGCACCATCAGATACGCATACGCCTGGTGGTGGCTGCGGCCGACGCGGCCGCGCAGCTGGTGCAGCTGGGCCAGACCGAACTTGTCGGCGCGGCTCATCAGGATGGTGTTGGCGCTGGGCACGTCGATGCCGGTCTCGATGATGGTCGAGCAGAGCAGGATGTTGTAGCGCTGGGCCACGAAGTCTTTCATCACTCTTTCAAGCTGGCGCTCGGGCATCTGGCCGTGGGCGACGGCAATGCGGGCCTCGGGCAGCAGCTCCTCCAGCTTCTGGCGGCGGTTTTCGATGGTATCGACTTCGTTGTGCAGGAAGTAAACCTGCCCGCCGCGCTTCAATTCGCGCAGCACGGCCTCGCGGATCACGCCGTTGCTCTCGCTGCGCACGAAGGTCTTGATGGCTAAGCGTCGTTGCGGCGCGGTGGCGATCACGCTCAGGTCGCGCAGGCCTTCCAGCGCCATGCCCAGCGTGCGCGGAATCGGCGTGGCGGTCAGTGTCAGCACGTCGATCTCGGCGCGCAGGGCCTTCATCGCCTCCTTGTGGCGCACGCCGAAGCGGTGCTCCTCGTCGATGAT
>JAQGNK010000414.1 GCA_028291905.1 Polaromonas sp. | reverse complement strand
GGAGGACAAGCAGTTCATCGACCAGCCGGGCAACCTGCGGGCGGTGGTGTTCTGGGGCCATGCGCCCAACAGCCTGACGCGCATGCCGGACATGAAGGCGGCGATGCAAAAGCTCGATTTGCTGGTGGTCATCGACCCCTACCCCACCATGACAGCGGCGATGCACGGCCGGCAGGACGGGGTGTACCTGCTGCCGGCCACCACGCAGTTCGAGACCCAGGGCTCGTGCACCGCGTCGAACCGCAGCATCCAGTGGCGCGAGCGGGTGATCCAGCCGCTGTTCGAGTGCAAGACCGACCACGAGATCATGTACCGCTTCGCCCGCAAGTTCGGCTTTGCGGCGGAGCTGTGCAAGAACATCTTGGTGGTCAACGACGAGCCGGTGATCGAGGACATCCTGCGCGAGATCAACCGCTCCTGCTGGACCATCGGCTACAGCGGCTGCTCGCCCGAGCGGCTCAAGCTGCACATGCACAACAAGCACACCTTCGACCCGACCACGCTCAAGGCCGAGTCCGGCCCCTGCAAAGGCGACTACTACGGCTTGCCCTGGCCGTGCTGGGGCACGCCGGAGATGAAGCATCCGGGCACGCCGATCCTGTATGACCTGTCCAAAACGGTGGCCGAGGGCGGCCTGCCGTTTCGCGCCAACTGGGGCGTCGAGCACGGCGGCGAAAGCCTGCTGGCGGCCGAGGGCTCGGCCCCCCGGGGCAGCGAAATCGACACCGGCTACCCGGAGTTCGACCATGTGTTCCTGAAAAAACTCGGCTGGTGGTCCGACCTGACGCCCCAGGAGCAGGCCCAGGCCGACGGCAAGAACTGGAAGACCGACCTGTCGGGCGGCATCATTCGGGTCGTCATCCAGCACGGCTGCGCGCCCTACGGCAATGCGCGGGCGCGCTGCAACGTGTGGAACTTCCCCGACCCGGTGCCGGTGCACCGCGAGCCGCTGATGAGCCCCCGGCGCGACCTGGTGTCGCGCTATCCGACCTATGACGACAAGCTGGCCTTCTGGCGACTGCCGACCCTGTACAAGTCGGTGCAGGCGAAGGACTTTTCCAAGGACTTTCCGCTCATCATGACCTCGGGCCGGCTGGTCGAATACGAAGGCGGCGGCGACGAGACCCGCTCCAACCCGTGGCTGGCGGAGCTGCAGCAGACGATGTTTATTGAAATCAACCCGTACGATGCCGACACGATGGGCGCCGTCACCGGCCGCTTCGTCTGGGTCGAAACACCGTCTGGCGCCCGCATGAAGATCATGGCCATGGTCACGCCCCGCGTGCCGCAGGGCCTGGTCTGGATGCCCTACCACTTCGGCGGCCACTGGATGGGCGAGGACCTGCGCAAGCACTACCCGCCCGGCGCGGCGCCCATCGTGCTGGGTGAGGCCGTCAACGCCGGCTGGACCTACGGCTACGACATCGTGACCATGATGCAGGAGACTAAGGTCTCGCTGTGCCGGCTCGTGCAAGCCTGAGCACGCAGGAAAACTGACTTACCTGGAGAAACCCATGGCTGCAAGAATGAAGTTCATCTGCGACACCGAGCGCTGCATCGACTGCATGGGCTGCGTGACCGCCTGCAAGAACGAGAACGAAGTCCCCTGGGGCGTCAACCGCCGGCGCGTGGTGACCATCAGCGACGGCGTGCCGGGGGAAACCTCGATTTCGGTCGCCTGCATGCACTGCACCGATGCGCCGTGCATGGCGGTGTGCCCGGTCGACTGCTTTTATCACACGCAGGACGGCATCGTGCTGCATGACAAGGACCTGTGCATCGGCTGCGGCTACTGCTATTACGCCTGCCCATTCGGCGCGCCGCAGTTTCCCCAGACTGGCCTGTTCAACCACCGGGGCAAGATGGACAAGTGCACTTTCTGCGCCGGCGGGCCCGAGGCCGACAACTCGCAGGTGGAGTTTGAAAAATACGGTCGCAACCGCATCAGCGAAGGCAAGCTGCCGGTGTGCGCCGAGCAGTGCGCCACCAAGGCGCTGCTCGGCGGCGAGGCCAACATCATTGCCGACATCTACAAGCAGCGGGTCGAGACGCGCGGCTACGGCCCCGAGCTGTGGGGCTGGAGCATTGCCTACGAACCCGGCAAGCGCGGCCAGATCGGCACGCGTGGCGACGGGCCGCGCATCAACCAGGTTCCCGATGCGTCCCAGAACCAGCCGCGAAAGCTGCCGACATGAAGCGCCGGCCCACGTTGCCTGCGGCGCTGGCAGCGGCTTGCCTGCTGCTGTCGGGCTGCCTGGAAGTCGAGCAGTACCCGCCCTGGCGCAATAGCCAGTACGACGGCAAGCCGGACAACCTGCAGCACCAGGCGCTCTTCCACCATGACCGGCTGGCCTGGATGGGCACGATCATCAACCGCAACCAGCTTCAAAACGAGTACAACCGGACCCGTCCGTGAGGGGGCAGCATGAACATGACCCGACTGAAAACCACGACCTTGTGCTCTGTGCCGGCATGGTCGCTGGCGGCACTGCTGGGGCTGCTGATGTCGGCGCAAAGCCTGGCGGTCGTTCCGCACCAAGATGCGGTGCCGGCCTATGCCGAGGAGCAGACTATTTTGCAGATCGAAAAAGACGCTCCCGAGCCGGGCTGGACCTCGCCGGCTTCAGGCAAACAGCACGATGACCGTCACTTTCTGCTGTTCACTGCGCAGGACGGCGAGCAGAACGTGATCCTGCAGCGCGGGGGCAACACCTGGCGCACCCTGCGCAACGGACCCATCGCCACCCTGAGCGGCACCCTGCTGCTAGCCGTGCCCTTGCTGATCCTCGGCTTTTACCGGCTGGTCGGCCCGGCCCGGCTTGACCAGCCCGAGTCAGGCCGCCAGATGCAGCGCTTCAGCGCCTGGCAGCGCACCGTCCACTGGGCCACGGCGATCAGCTTCCTGGTGCTGGCGTTCAGCGGCCTGGTGCTGCTGTTCGGCAAGAAGGTGCTGATTCCCCTGCTGGGCCACGGCGCTTTCTCCTGGCTGGCCATCATTTCAAAATACCTGCACAACTTCGTCGGGCCACTGTTCATCGTGTGCTCAGTGCTGATGTTCATCACCTTCATGTGGCAGAACCTTTTCAGGCGCTGGGACTGGGACTGGGTGAAAAAGGGCGGCGGCCTGCTGTCGCACCAGCATGTGCCGGCCGGCTATTTCAACGCCGGCGAAAAGCTATGGTTCTGGGGCGGTGTGGTGCTGCTCGGCCTGGTGATGTCGGCCACCGGCCTGATGCTCAATTTTGTCAATTTCGGCCAGACCCGCTACCTGCTGCAGTGGGCCGACTACCTGCATCTGGCCGGCGCCACGCTGTACATCGTGGCCAGCATGGGCCACATCTACATCGGTACGCTGGGCACGCCGGGCGCCTACCATGCCATGCGCCACGGCACGGTCGATGAAACCTGGGCCAAGGCACATCACCGCTACTGGTATGACGAAGTCAAGACCGGCCGGGCGGCGTCAGTGCCCGAGCAAAATGCGCCAGGCACGGCCATGAACACTTCCACAGGATGAAGCAGCCATGACCAAACCCATCCATCCATCGTGTCAGGGACTGCTGCTTGTCCTGGCCTGCCTGGGCACGGGCTGCGGCAACCAGGGCGAGGAACGCCAGTCGGGCGTGCAGCAGACCGGCTTTCCGGGCCAGTTCACCGCCGGCGGCAGCAGCAGCGGCGAAGTGCTGAGCCGCGCAAGTCAAGCCACCCGCAGCACCGCGCCGGCCGGCACGCCTGGCATACCGCAGGGCTCGGGCGGCAATACCAGCGGCGCGGCCATGGGTGGCACCTCGCTGGGCACGCAGCAGCAGATTGAAGAAAAGGCAAAACAGTCGCTGGCGGCGGCCATGGATGCCAACTCGGAACGCTGGCGCAGCCGCGCGGCCGCCAACGGCTGGCCGGTTTTTGCGCCTACCCCTGTGCAAGCCATTGCCGGCTTCAATGCTTCGGCCACCCAATCAGGGCCTTCAGGCCAGCCCGGCGGACGTCCTGGCAGCCAGGCCGAGCAGGCACCGGTCCAGAGTGAAAAATCAGGCACGGCACCAGCCAGCGAAGATGTTAAGACTGATGCAAAACCCCAGAGCCCTCCCGGCATCAAGGCGAATTCGCCTGACAAAGTGAATTAGCTTCCTGGCCTGTCTATCATGCTGCTTGCCTCCTTGCCGATTGATGTGGTGATGCGCCGCAGCCGGCCGAGTCACTGGTGGGCGTCTGAAGGCTGGGTGGCAGCCGCCGTGCTGCCAGCGGGAACAGACATCTCGCCTCACAAGGTAGACCCGCCGGATGAATCGCGCACCCGGCTGATGCTGGAACTGCACCCCGACGAGAACGACGGCTATTTTGAAAACTGGGCAGCGCCCCAGCCCAAGGTGTTTGTCAGCTGGCAATTGCAAGGCGAAGGGGCGGTGCCGGTGCTGGCATCAGTCAGCTATGGCGAAGGCACACGCATGCTCGATTCCGGCGATCCTTCTGACGGTGTGCCGATGCCGGCCGAAGTCCATGCCTGGCTGGCCGTCTACCTGCGGATTCATTACCGCCCCCGGCAATGGTTGTACGGCCACGGCACCAGGCTGGCGCGAAATCCACCCTGATTTCATCGCAGCACTTCCTGCACATTGGCAGTTTTTTGCTACTTAATTCATAGCCTCTTGCGCAGGGTATTCGTGCACAAGATGTCCGTTTGATGCTGAAATTTGTCCATTGGTCAAATCGCATGCACTTTAGAGGGAAGTGGCTCGACTTGCTTCGCATCCGAGTCTTGAATCCAAACTAAGCCATGTCACGTAGTTTGAGGAGGACCTTAAATTGATCTTCCTGGCCTCTTACACATCGGCGTCAACAGGATAAGTCCATAAAAAAGACACATGAGACACCTTTTCATCAAACTGAAATACTCCAGCGGTATGTTGGCAAGCTTTCGTCAGTTTTAAGTTTTTTCAGAGAACTATGGTGAGTGTCTGAATGGAACGCCCATCGATCACGCAGGCATGGAATCGAGCAAATAGACGACCGGCAAACGTTCAAACAAATGAATTTGATCCCACTTCAAGGGTCAAACTTGCTTGAAAACGACCAAAATCGCCGGTCCCAGTGCTATGGACTGCA
>JAQGNK010000410.1 GCA_028291905.1 Polaromonas sp. | reverse complement strand
TTCGAGCTCGGCGTATTCCTTGCCCTGGGTGTAGCCCAGCGGCAGCGAGATGGCCGCCGCCACGATCACCGCCTGCCAGCCCCAAAAGACAAAGGCGGCCAGCTTGTCGGAAAAAAGCCGAACCTGGCAGGTGCGCTGCACCACATACAGCGACGTGCCCATCAGGCCGCAGCAACCGAACGCGAAAATCACCGCATTGGTGTGCAGCGGCCGCAGCCGGCCGTAGCTGAGCCAGGGAATGCCGAAGTTCAGCTCGGGCCAGGCCAGCTGCGCGGCGATGATGACGCCGACCAGCATCCCGACCACGCCCCAGACCACCGTCATGATGGCGAACTGCCTGACAACCGTGTCGTTGTAGGTGGTGGCCCTTGTATTGGCGAATGTCATTTTTACCTCTTATGCGAAACAACACGGCAAGCGTATCGGCATCAAGAGGAACGAATATTGACCTGAGTCAATCTTCGCGGAGTATGCGTTCACCCTCCGCGTCGATATCCTCGAACTGGCCCCGGTAGATCGCCCAGCCCAGTCCGCCGAGGATGAAAAAGACCAGAATGACCGACAGCGGGATCAGCAGGAAAAGGATGTCCATCAGGTTTTCTCCAACGGTTCAAGTGAGGCCGACAGGCGCAGGGCATTGAGCACCACCAGCAGCGAGCTGAGCGCCATGCCCAGGCCGGCCAGCCAGGCCGGCAGCCAACCCGCCACGGCCAGCGGCACGCAGACCGCGTTGTAGATCGCCGCCCACCACAGGTTCTGGCGAACGATCCCAAGTGTGCGCCGGGCCGCCCGCAGCGCCTGCGCCACATCGCCCAGCCGCTCGCCCAGCACCACGAAATCGGCCTGCGCCTGCGCCAGCGGCACCGCCTGTCCGAAGGCGAACGAGACCTGCGCGCCGGCCAGCACCGGGCCATCGTTCAGGCCGTCGCCCACCATCGCGACCCTGCGGCCCTGGGCCTGCAGGCGCTGCAGATGCGCCAGCTTGTCCTGCGGCGTGCAGCCGCCGTGCGATACCTGAATGCCGGCCTGCCGGGCCACCCGGTCGGCCGACTCGGGCCGGTCGCCCGAAAGCAGCTGCACCTGCAGCCCCAGGGCCGCCAGCGCCGCCACCGTGGCGGCGGCGTCGGGGCGCAGATCCTCCTGCAGCTCGAAGGTGGCGAGCCAGCCTTGCTCGTCGCTCAGGCAGGCCTGCAGCGCGTCCGTGGCAGGCACCATCACATTGCAGAACGCGGCCGAACCCAGGCGGGCCGGCACGGCGGACGCCGGGCTGCCGGTGTGGCAAAGGCGGGCGGACACGCCCTGGCCGGCGGCTTCCTGAACTTCGTGTGCGATCCAGTCCTGCTGCGGCAATCCAACACCCTGCCCCGCCGCCACCAGCGCGCGCGACACCGGATGCAGGGAATGCCGCGCCAGCGCAGCTGCCATGGCCAGCGCCTCGTCTCTGGACACGCCTTTTCGGGTGTGCACCTCGGCCAGCGCAAACGCATCCCGGGTCAGGGTCCCGGTCTTGTCGAACACCACCGTGTCCACCGCCGCCAGCGCTTCGAGCGCCTGCAGGCGGCGCACCAGCACGCCGCGCCGGGCCAGGGCGCCGGCGCTGGCGAGCATGGCCGCCGGCGTGGCCAGCGACAGGGCGCACGGGCAGGTGACGATCAGCACCGCCACCGCCACCATCAGCGCATGGCCCGGATCATGCGACCACCAGAAAGCCCCGGCCCCGCCTGCGGCCAGCAGCACGAACAGCAGGAAAGGCCGGGCGATGCGGTCGGCCAGCCGCGCCAGCTGCGGCTTGGAGGCCGAGGCGTTTTCCATCAAGGCCACGATCTGCGCAAAGCGGGTTTCGCCCGCCGTGTGCCGGACCTGCACCAGCACCGGCGCCAGCAGGTTGTGGCTGCCGGCGATCACGCTGGCGCCTTCGTGGCGCGGCAAGGGCCGGGATTCGCCGGTCAGCAAGGACTCGTCGGCCAGCGTGCGGCCTTCCAGGATGGCGCCGTCGGCCGGGAACGCCTCGCCCGGCAGCACCCGGATCACGTCGCCGGCCATCAGCCGGCGCACCGCCACGCGCTCGAACATGCCGCCGGCGCCGCGCCGCTCCACGCTGTCCGGCAGCCGGTTCATCAGCGCGTCCAGCGCGCCGGCGGTGCGGTCGCGCAGGCGCAGCTCCAGCCAGCGCCCGGTCAGCAGGAAAAAGACGAACATGGTGAAGGAGTCGAAATACACTTCGGCGCCGAAAATGCCGGACGGCTCGAAGGTTCCGAGCGAACTCACGCCGAAGGTGATGGCCATGCCCAGCGCCACCGGCAGGTCCATGCTGACGCGGCGGTGGCGCAGGTCGCGCAGCGCATTCCTGAAGAAAGGCGCGCAGGAAAACAGCAGCACCGGCAGCGACAGCACCCACGAGGCCCAGCGCAGCAGCTGCGCCATGTCCGGCGCCATGTCGCCCGGCTCGGCCACATAGGCCGGCCACGCATACATCATCACCTGCATCATGCACAGGCCCGCCACGCCCAGGCGCCACAGCGCCTGGCGCGTCTCCACGCGGCGGCGGTCATTGGCAAAGGCATCGTTGGCCGGCACCGCCGGGTAGCCGGCCCGAGCGGCGGCCTGCATCCAGCTAGAAGGCTTGACGGCCTGGTCGGACCAGACAATGCGGCCGCGATGGCTGGCGGCGCTGACATCGGCCGACAGCACGCCCGGCACGCGCTTCAGGGCGTCCTCGATGGTGAGCGCGCAGGCCGCGCAGTGCATGCCGTCGAACACCACGCTGGACTCCCAGCAATCCGGCTGGCCGGCCATCGGGCGGCTGAAAGCCGGCCATTCCTGTGGATCGTCGAGCAGCGACAGCGGCGTTGGATTCGCGTCAGCAACGCCTGCACAAAACGCGGCTTGGCCGGGCCGCCCGGTCAAAGGCAGCGGCAAGGAAGGCAGGCTGACCGGTTGCATGGTCGCAAAGCTTAGCGGGCTTTGCCGCGCCAAGGTTTGATCTGGATCGAAGAAATGCCAGATGGGGCCGGCAATCCAGCCTCTTTTAGAGTGAAATCACCCTGACTGGGAACTCGGGAACCGTGTCACTTCACTGCTACATAATCAATAGCTTCTTGTGCAAGTACTGCCTGTGCTTTCGCTGGTTTTACTCCTTCCCTCGCTGGGGAAGGCAGGGATGGGGGCCTCCCCGAATTGGCTCCGTCTCTCAGGACAGATTTTTCCAGCCAGGGTGATTTCGCTCGAATGATTTTGCTACTGAATCGATAGCTAGCCGCACAGGCAGAACCTGCGCAAGAGCGCTATTTGATGCTAAAAGTCGTTTCCCGACCCAAGCGCATGCGCCCTAAAGCTGGGTCACGGCGGCAAGCCGGCGGATGATCTGCTGCACCACATCGCTTTGCATGTCGCGGTAGAGCAAGGCTTCCTCGGCCTCCTTGGCCAGCGCCGCCGATTCATTGAAGCTGATGTCGCGCTGCAGCGCGATTTCACTGAGCGGAATCAGCTCCTTGCCCGCCAGCGTGCGCAACCTGAACCTGAACACCAGGCGCAGCTGGTACTCGCGCACCTGGCCCGCCGAGGTGAGGCTGAGCACGACTTTCTCGCGCTGCTCCTGCAGCCCGTCCAGCACCACCTGCGCCTGGTTGATCAGGCTGGCATCGCTGATGACTCTGACCTTGCCGGTGGACTGCAGCGACCTGCGCAGCTCCACGCCCAGCGGCGACGTCTCGGGCAGCGGGCTGTAGAGGGTGCTGAAAGCGAAATCAGGCGCCTTGCGCAAGGCGAAGCCGCAGCCGTTCAGGCTGAGCAGCGCCAGCGACGCGGAGGAAACGGTGAAGACCAGAAAAGCGCGACGCTGCATGGTGTGCCCTGTGGAGAATGCGAGACGGTTGATCTCAAACGACGATGTTGACCAGCCGGCCCGGCACCACGATGACCTTCTTGGCAGCGGCCCCGGCGGCTTGCCGCACAAAAGCGTCCGACGCCAGCGCCGCCGCCTCGATCGCGGCCTTGTCGGCGCCGGCCGGCACCGTGACCGAGCCGCGCAGCTTGCCATTGATCTGCAGCATCAGCTCGATCTCGTCCTGCTGCAGGGCGCCGGCATCGACTTCGGGCCAGGGCGCGTCGAGCAGCTCGCCGGCCTCGGCCGCATAGCCGAGTTCAGCCCACAAGGCATGCGCCAGGTGCGGCGTGGCCGGATACAGGCAGCGCAGCAGGATGCCGAAGCCCTCGCGCAGCGCCACCAGGGAAGCGGTTGAATCGTCAACCTTGAAATCTTCCAATGCATTGAGCAGCTTCATGCCGCCCGAGACCACGGTGTTGTACTGCATCCGCTGGTAGTCGTAGTCGATCTGCTTGAGCACGGTATGCACTTCCAGCCTCAGTGCCTTGGTTTTCTTGTCAAAAGTGGCTGCAGCGCTTGATATGTCTGCGCTGCCAGCTACCGAATTCATAGCGTGCAGTTTGTAGCCAAAATTCCAGACCCGGCGCAGAAAACGGTAGGAGCCTTCGACGCCCGCGTCGTTCCACTCCAGCGTGGCCTCGGGCGGCGAGGTGAACATGGTGTACAGGCGCGCCGTGTCGGCGCCGTACTTCTCGATCAGGTCCTGGGGATCGACGCCGTTGCTCTTGGACTTGGACAGGGTGCCCACGCCCTCGTAGTCGATGGCCGTGCCCACCGGCAGGCCGTCAACCGCATTTTTCAGCCGGGCGCCCGTGACCTTGCCGGTTTCATCCAGCACATGCTCCACATCGTGCGGCCAGAAATACTCCTTGCCGCCCTTGCCCGAGCGGCGTGAATAGATGTGGTTGAGCACCATGCCCTGCGTCAGCAGCTTGGTGAAGGGCTCGTAGATCTTGACCAGGCCCAGGTCGCGCATCACCTTGGTCCAGAAGCGCGCATACAGCAGGTGAAGGATCGCATGCTCGATGCCGCCGATGTACTGGTCCATCGGCATCCAGTAGTCGGCGCCTTCGGCCACCATGGCCTCGCCGTTCTTCGGGTCGCAGTAGCGCATGAAGTACCAGGAGCTGTCGACAAAGGTGTCCATGGTGTCGGTTTCGCGCCGCGCCGCCTGGCCGCAGACCGGGCAGGTCACGCCGGCATGAAAGCCTTCGTGCTTGTGCAGCGGGTTGCCCGAGCCGTCGGGCACGCAGTCCTGCGGCAGGATGACCGGCAGGTCTTGCTCGGGCACCGGCACCGCGCCGTGCGCGTCGCAATGGATGATCGGAATCGGCGTGCCCCAGTAGCGCTGGCGGCTCACGCCCCAGTCGCGCAGCCGCCAGGTGATCTTTTTCTCGCCCAGGCCGAGGGCGGCGAGGTCGGCGGCGATGGCATCGACAGCGGCCTTGAAGCCCAGGCCGTCGTACTTGCCGGAGTTGATGGCCACGCCCTGCTGCTTGTCGCCATACCAGTC
>JAQGNK010000406.1 GCA_028291905.1 Polaromonas sp. | reverse complement strand
GCCGATAGGGGCGGCGTGCTCGGCGCGATGGAAACCGGCTACCAGCGCGGCCGCATCCAGGACGAGTCGATGCACTACGAGATGCTCAAGCACACCGGCGAGCTGCCGATCATCGGCGTCAACACCTTTCGCAACCCGCATGGGGAGCAGGTAGCCGACAAGCTGGAGCTGGCCCGCTCGACCGACGAGGAAAAGCAGGGCCAGCTGCGCCGGCTTGATGATTTCCACGCCACACATGCCGCCGAATCGCCCGCTATGCTCCGGCGGCTGCAGCAGGCAGTGATCGAGAACAAGAACGTCTTCGAGGTGCTGATGGACGCGGTGCGCGTGTGCTCGCTCGGGCAGATCACCAATGCGCTGTTCGAAGTCGGCGGGCAGTACCGGCGCAATATGTAATCTGTGCGCAATCACTAGGGCCGAACGCTCGCCTACAGTAGCCTCAAGCCTGCGCTGAAGCGCCAGAGAAGCTGGCGCTGGCGATCAGCGAGCGAGCAGGTCCGCGAACTCGGCATGCCTGCCGATGTAATCACGGATAAATCCGCAGGCTGGCACCACCTTCTTGCCCCGTGCCCGGCTGTCCTCCAGCGCGAACCGCGCCAGCGCCGAGCCCACGCCTTCACCCTCGAAAGCCGGCTCCACCAGCGTGTGGGTAAAGCGCACCTGCTCGGCTTGTGCCTCGTACTGGCAAATGCCGGCGGGTTGTGCATCGACAAATGCCTCGTAGCGGCTGCGGTTTTCATCGTGTTGAATGCTGACCATGTGTAGCTCCCTGGATGTGCTGTTTGTTGCTTGCTGCCTTGCTGCACCGCTGGCGCCGGGCTGTCGCCCCAAAAAAGAAACCCGAGGCGCCGCGGCAAGAATGCCTGGTGCTTCGGGTCTGGTGTGGCTGAGCGCAAGGGCGCCAGCCGGTCCGCCAGCTTAACCCTGGTGGGGGCGCTTGCCGGGGTTCTTTTTGCTGCGGGTGTGCGAGCCGCGTTCCAGGCTGCGCTTCTGGCCGTTGCCGGTGGTGATGGTGAAGCCGTTGGGCGGCACTGGCTTGGGGGCGCAGATGTCGGCCTCGACTCTGATTTTCTTGGACATGAAAGACTCCGGGTTGAAAAAGGGCTGAACTGCGGATTTTAAGCCACAGCGCAGGAATCACGATGCCTTGATGGCTTTACCAGGGCTGGCTGCCTCCTGCAGGGCGGCTGCGCCTGGCCTGTTGTCATCACTCGACGGTCGCGCCGGAGGCCTGCACGATGCCTTTCCACTTCTGGTAATCGGTCTTGAGCAGGGTCGAGAATTGCTCGGAAGTCATGCTCTGCAGCTCGGCGCCTTGGCCGTTGATGGCGGCCTTCATCTCGGGTGTGGCCAGCAGCTTATTGACCTCGGCATGGACGGTGGCGACGATGTCTTTCGGCGTACCGGCAGGCATGAACAGGCCATACCAGGTGCTGACATCGAAATCCTTGTAGCCCAGTTCGGCCACGGTCGGCACGTCGGGCAGCGAGGTGCTGCGGCGGGCGGACGTGACCGCCAGGGTGCGCAGCTTGCCGGACTTGATCTGGCCCATGGCCGACGGCAGCGACGACACCATCAGATCGACATTGCCCGCCAGCACATCCATCATGGCCGGGTTCGAGCCCTTGTAGGGAATGTGGCGCAGCTTGATGCCGGCGGCGGTGTTGAAGATTTCGCCGGCCAGGTGGATGGTGGTGCCGTTGCCCGGCGAGCCGTAGGTGATCTGGTCGGGCGTGGCCTTGGCGGCGGCCACCACGTCTGCCAGCGTCTTGAAGCGCGAGTTCACGCTGGTGACGATGACCACCGGCGTGTAGGCCACATGGGCAACGGCCACCAGGTCCTTGGTCGGGTCGTAGCTCAGGTTCTTGTACAGCCAGGGCGCGACCACCAGGTTGTCCTTCTGGCCCATCACCATCTCGTAGCCGGTGGGCGCGGCCTTGGCGGCCTCGGCAATGCCGATGGTGCCGCCGGCGCCGCCCCGGTTGTCGGGAATCACCGTCCATTTGCTGACCTCGGTGAGCTTGTTGGCCACCAGGCGGGACAGGATGTCGGTGCCGCCGCCGGGCGGAAACGGCACGATCATGCGAATCGGCTTGGACGGATAGGGCTGGGCCTGCGCGGCGGCCAGCGCGCACGCGAGCAGCAAAAATGAAAAAAGCTTTTTGAACATCAGAGGGGTTCCTTGTGGGCGAATGGGTTGGCACGCTGGCAACGCAGTGACATTGCTTACCTTCAGGCGTTGCAATTTGCTGATTTTAGAAGCAGGTACGCACGCGGCACTTATGGATAGCCCTTGGATTGCCAGCCGCCGCCGTCTTGTTCGGCGATGGCCCTGCCCTGCTGGTGCGCGGCGCCAGCTACATCAAGGCCCGCAGCGGCAGGTTCAGCAGCAGGTTCTGCGGCTTGAGCCTGAGCACGCCGCCCGGATTCATCATCAGCCCCAGATAGACCGGCTTGTCGGCCACATCGGCGCGCATTTCCCGCGCATCGGCGAAATCGAGCCGGAACAGGCTGACCAGGCGCCCGAGCCGCTCGGGCGCGACCTCCCGGCCTTCATACAGGTCATTGAGCAGCGCGGTCGCCTCGGCGTCGAGCCCGACATGCCAGCGCCAGGCATCGTCGTCGATCTTTTGCAGCGGCCGGATGCCAACCGCCACCCCCAGCAGGTGCTGCACCCATTTTTCCAACACGCGGGCCAGCGCTGTCAGGCCGGAGCGGGCGCGGGTCATCTTGAAGACCAGCCCGTGGCTGAGGTCGTGGCTGACCTCGTGCGTCAGGTCGAGCAGGAAGGTGCGCGCCTCGCTGGCCTGCCAGTAGTCCGGCGCGTTGCCGTCGCTCAGCACCTGCAGCTGCAGCGTGGGCAGCGGCGCCTTGGCCTCGGCCAGGAAGCGGCCGAAATCGCCCAGGCCGCCGGTCTCGCTGAGCAGGTCCAGCCGGCCCTGGTCGCCGGCCAGCACCTGCCCGTCCTGCGTGGAGATGCGCTGAGGGCAAAACAGCATCTCGGCGGCGCGCACTTCATAGGCGTCCCGGCTGTCATCGAGCAGGTTGCGCAGGATGGCCTGGGCCAGCAGGTCGATGAACAGCGGCGGGATGCTGATGGCGCCGCTGCGGAACAAAGCCAGGTAGCAGGCCTCCAGCGTGCCGGCGGCCAGCAGGCCGTCCCGAAAGCGCAGGAACAGGCTATAGCTTTCGCGGGCGTCCTCGTCCTGCAGGGCGCTCAGTTCGTCGGCAGGCACAGGCCGGGAGGGCGCGGCCTGCAGGCTGGCGTGCAGCTCACGCTCGGCCGCGCAGGATTCGGGTAGCAGCGCCAGCTCGGGCCGGGCCAGGAGCAGGCGCAGATAGTCGTCGGTGGGCAGCAGCCAGCCGCGCGGGTTGCGCTGGCGCGGGCTGAAGCCGCTGGAGGGCCAGAAATCTTGCATGGGGCAATGGTCGCACATTGCGGGTTTTGGCGAATTACTATTGATTTAATAGCTGCATGCGCATGCAGCGTGTGCGCCAGAGGCCTGTTTCATCATCAATTCAAGTCCGCAGCGCCTGGCTGCAGGCAGGCGTTCAAAAGGCAACGCAACGAAACGCTCGATCGCCTGCGAGACCAGAATTCGGGTCGACACGCCCACGCGCAACGCAGGCCCCGGCAGCTTCGCCCTGCATCCCGGAGTGATCTGGAGATGCAACAAGAAATTAGCCTCCGGCGCATGCCGCACCAGCGCCGGAGGCTACTTTTTCAATAGCAAACCTTCAATCTGCCACAGGCTTTTGGCTGGCGCCGCGCGCGGTGGCGACCGGGTGCTTCTCGGCGTTCACCAGCATCTTCAGCCGCGCGGCCTCCAGCAGGTCGATGCCCAGCTGGTCGCACAGCTGCAGCAGGTAGAGCAGCACATCGGCGGCCTCGGCGGCGACCTCATCGGTCTTTTGCGCCGACAGGTTTCGGCTTTGCGCCTCGGTCAGCCACTGAAAATGCTCCAGCAGCTCGGCCGCCTCCACGCTCAGGGCGGCGGCCAGGTTCTTGGGCGAATGGAACTGCGCCCAGTCGCGCGCGGCGGTGAAGTCGCGCAGGGCCTGGGTCAGGGAGGCAAGGGTGGTGCTCATGCGGGATTTTGGCCTGAAACCGTGACATCGCCAGGCGCCCGTCAAGCTGCCTTCAGCCCAGCTTCACCAGATTGAGCAGCGGCAGCGGCCCGCCCGGAAACTGCGCCAGCCGGGCGCCCACGCCGAGCGCGCCCAGGTCGATGCCGAAAAAGCCCAGCCGCTCGATCAGCGCGCCCACGCCGGCCCTGGCCTGGCCGTCGTCGCCCGAATAGAACAGAACCCGGCGCCCGCCGCCGGCCTGCGGGTCGGCCGACAGCAGCTGGGCGCCCAGGTGGTTGAAGGCCTTGACCACCTTCGCGCCGGGCACCAGTTCGGCAAACACTTCGCTGGACAGGCGGCCGTGCAGTTCTGCCGGCTTGAACAGCGGGGCCTCGATGGAGTTGTTGGCATCGATCACGGTGCGGCCGCCAAAGTCCGGCAGGCCGGCCAGCGCCTGGGGCAGCCTGGACCAGTTCACCGCGACCAGCACGATGTCTTGCGCCGCCGCCTCTTCTCGCGTCACCGGCCGCAGCAGGGGACCGATTTCAGCCGCCAGCGCGGCCAGCGAATCGGGGCCACGGCTGTTGGCGATGACGGCCGCGATACCCTGGCGGGCCAGGATGCGGGTGAATGCGGTGCCGATGGCGCCGGCGCCGATGATGCCGATGCCGGGCTGGGCAGTCGATGGGAGGGATGGGGTGGTGTTCATGAAATCAGCTCCTGTGGTGGGTTGAGGCGTCAATGGTGCCGCCGGCATTGCGCATTGAATAGCTGGCAATGGCTTGAATCACTTTCAAGCATTTGCATAAACTGAGCGCATGGAAACCCTCGCCAACCTCGAATCCTTTGCCCGCAGCGCTGAGGCCGGCAGCTTTTCGGCGGCGGCGCGGCAGCTGGCGCTGACGCCCGCCGCCGTCAGCCGCAACGTCGCCATGCTGGAGCGCAACCTGGGGGTGCGGCTGTTTCAGCGCTCCACCCGCAAGCTCACGCTGACCGAGGCGGGCGCGCAGTTCCTGCACGCCACCGGGCACCACCTGGCGGCGCTGCAGACCGCCATCGCCGACGCGTCCACCGAGCAGGGCCAGCCTTCGGGCGTGCTGAAGGTCAGCCTGGCCCCCAGCATTGGCATCAGCCATGTGCTGCCGCTGCTGCCCGGTTTTTTGCAGCGCTACCCGCACATCCAGCCGGACTGGCATTTCGAGAACCGCCCGGTGGACCTGATTGCCGAGGGCTTCGACGCGGCCATCGGCGGCGGCTTCGCGCTGTCGCCCGGCCTGGTGTCGCGCTCGCTGGCCCCGGCGCACGTCGTGCCGGTGGCCTCGCCCGGCTATTTGGCGGGCCGCAGCCTGCCCCATGACCCGGCGGGGCTGGCCGCGCTGGACGGCATTGCCATGCGCTCCAGCCGCACCGGCCGGGCGCGCCAATGGACGCTGCGCGATGCGGCGGGCAACGAAATGAACGCTCCGCTGCGCGAAACGATGGTGATGAACGACCCGGCCGCCCTGCGGCAGGCCGCGCTGCTGGGGCTGGGCGTGGCGCTGCTGGTGGTTGCCGATGTGCTGCCCTGGCTGGAGCGCGGCGAACTGGTGCGCCTGGTGCCGCAGTGGTACGGCGACGCCGGCGTAATTTCCATCTACTACCCGAGCCGCCACCTGATGCCCGCCAAGACCCGGGCCTTCGTGGACCATGTGGTGGACGCCTTCGCTACTCAGAAGCTGGCCAGGCGCTTTGCCGGCAGCCTGGGGTAGCGGCGCCAGGCCGGGAAGTTTCGGCTATCTATTTGATAGCTGACTGTGCAGGTATTGCATGCGCTGCAAACCTTTTTCATTCAAAAATCAAAACCATCGGCTTTTTCCTGGATTGCGCCTGCCTTTTCAGGCCTGACGGTCAAACCTGCCGGCGGCTGCAGTGAAACAAGCCGAGTTCGGGAAGGCCACGCCCTTTTCTTCATCAGCGCTGCAAGGAAAGGAAAGAAACGGGAACGGCAGCAAGCTCAGCGCTATTTTTATGAATCAAACAGCCTGATGAGTTACCTGGCTCAGGCGTGCATCCCCGCCAAGGCGGTAATCCAGCCGGAGCTGGAAGCATGTGGCACTGGATTCCCGCCTTCGTGGGAATAAGGGTTTTTGAGTGCAAGGCAGGTAGCGAATCAGGTAAAAAATGGCTTTTGCTCAGGTACAGGTTGCGCAAGCAGCTATGGATTCAGTAGCATGAGTCACTGAAAAACTTTGAATTCTGTCATTGAAAGCCAGAGTGAATTCGCGCTAATGCGCGTCGCTCAGGCCGCGCAGCCGTGAAACGCTCTGCTTCACGTCAACCCAGGCAGGCTGGCCCGGCGCGTGGCGGCTGCGCATATAGGCGGCCAGCTCGGCGATCTGGCCGTCGTCCAGGCTGTGGCGAAAAGCCGGCATGAAGCCGATGTCCTGCGTCGCCGGGGTGCGAATGCCGCCCAGGATCACGCGGATCAGGTTGTCGGGCTTGTCGCTGTGCAGGTTGCTGTTGAGCGCCAGCGGCGTGTTCACGCCCAGCAGCGTCGGGCCGTCGCCGTCATGGTGGCAGGA
>JAQGNK010000369.1 GCA_028291905.1 Polaromonas sp. | reverse complement strand
CCCTTCGCAGCCAGGCCGTCGCAGCGCGCAGTTGCTCGCGCGGTCATGCCAGCGAAGGATATGTAGTTGTGCAAAGACGCCTCGGCGCCCATGCTGGCCGGCGCGGACAGCGCGGCGCAGGGCTGGTAGAGGTTGCCGTAGGTGGTGTAGTCCACCATGGACTTGCCAAAACCGGCCACCGGCGCGCCTCCCACTGAAATCCCGTAGCCCGCCGTGCTGGCCGGCTGGACGTTGGGTTCATTGGCCACGATGCCATCGATCAGGCCGCCGCTGTCCTGCTCGGCCGCACGCAGCACCGCCCCGCCGCCGTTCGACACGGACGCGCCGATGATCATGGTGTTGGCGGCATTGAACCGCACTGGCGACGAGGCAGTGCCGTAGCGGTCGTTCAAGACAAAAAGCGCATACCGGGCAGCGGCCAGGGTGTCGTTGCCCCAGTCTTTTTCGGGGTTGAGCTGCGAATGCACCTGCTTGAGCGCGATGCGGTTGGGGAACAAGGCGTTGTAGGCGGTGCGGGCGGCTTCGGTGATGTTGGCGGCGAAAAAATTCAGCGCGCCTGCATCGGCGCGGGTGGCCCGCGTGCCGTCGATGCGGTTCACCGTGTCATCGCTGATGTCGTACAGGCCGATGCCCTTGCCGGCATCGGTCAGCGCCACGGCGCAGCCGCGCTTGAGGCCCCATTCGCTGGCAGCGCCCACAGCGCCATAGACGCCGCGCGAGCCGGACGAGGGGCCGAGCACGACGCACGGCGCCGCCGTGTCAAAACTGTCGGGCACCTGCACCGCGATGGTCACCCGCTTGCGGCCGCTGCCGTCGTCCAGCGTGGCAATGTATTCGCGGCCCGGAATCAGCCCTTCGCTGGCTGTCGCGGCGCCGTCGTTGCCCACATTGGGACCGTAGAGCGTGCCGTAGCCGCCGTTCGCCGTCACATCGACCAGGCCCCGGTAGTTGCTGAAGATGGCATTGCGGCGCAATTCCAGCGCTGTTGGCGCCAGGGGATTGGCATAGGCTGGCGCCGTAGCACCCAGGCCGGTGCGACCCAGCCCTGCGGTGAGTAAATCCTGCGTGGCAGCGGTGTCGCCGGCTGCGCGCGCCGTGGCGGAATAGACCGCTGCGCCCTGCTGGGTGATGCCCGCTGGCAAATCGTTCGTCGGCGCTGGACTGTCGCTACCGCCGCACCCCGACAGCATTCCTGCTCCCAGGGTCATGACGGCTGCAAGCCTTGCGGCCGTGGCGGGCTTTTTAAAATTTTTCTGCTTCATTCAAGTCTCCTTGGTTAATAAACGGATCGACAACATGCTGCATGCGCGCACAGGCGCGCGGCCGTTGCCGCGCCACTAGATGGCTGCGGTCAACTGGCGCGGATTGAAAAGGCGGGAAAGGATCGTCAGAGAGGTGCGTCAGCGTCCAAAGGCTGGCTGGCCTTTGCCCTGGCGCCCCCAGGCGTCAGGGGCAGGAGCCAATCACGTAGTAATTGGTCGCTGTCTTCTTCAGCGTTGTGGTGGTGTAGACATTCCACAAGCCCATGGACTGCGCCGAACCATTGGCATAGGTGTAGCCGCCGAGCACATAGGCGCGCCCTGCGGTGGTATGCGCGTAGTTCGACGCGGTGTAGCAGCTTACCGGGGGCGGCGGCGTGCCCGTGGTGGTGCCCGTCGCCGCAGCGGACGCCGCGCTTTCCGCGTTGTTGCCGTCCACCGCCTTGACGGTCCAGCTGTAGGTGGTGGCGGCAGCCAGGCCGGTGTCGCCGTAGCTGTTGGCCGTCACCGGCAGGGCATTGGTCTTGTTGGCGTTGCGGTAAATGTTGTAGCTGGCCGCCCCAGTGACCGCACTCCAGCTGATGGTCATGCTGCTGGCGGTTGCACCGGAGGTGACGACACCGGTCGGCGCCGGCAACGCGGCGGGCGGCGGCGTGGTGCCGCCTGCGGAAACCTGGTCCACCATGGCCTTGATCGCGACCATCTGCGGCCCGGTTTTCTTGGCGTAGTTCGCATTGTCATAGCCCCACCAGTCCCAGCAGCTGTTGGTTGCCTGGGTGCTGGTCTGTGGGTAGATCATGACCATGTTGTTGGTGTCGGCCCAGCGGTTGTAGCCGGTGTTGCGCACATACTGCTGCTGCACCAGTGTGACGTTTTGCTGGCAGCCGTGCAGCACCACATGCACGCGGCACTGCGTGCCCGCCGTGCAGGCCTGCGGAATGTAGGCCCAGCCGGTGGGCGCCATGCCGTGCCCGGTAATGAACTGGCTTTGGTTGAATTCCACGAAATTGCCGGAAGCCAGCGTGCCGGCATTGCGCGGATTCAGCGTGCCGTACAAATGCGCCAGCATGGCGCCGGCCAGGTCGAAGTTGCAGTCGTTGATGTAGGGCGATGCCTTGGTCGAGCAGCCGCTGCCGTAGTCGTCCGTGATCATGGCGTGCTCTGCGGCGATGTCTTTTTTATAGACCACGTTGGCGGCCGGCACAAAGCTGTTGTAGTAGGTCTTGAGCGCATCCATCACGCCCGGCTTGACCGTGCTGTCGATGGAGCCCGAGAACAAATAGACTTTTGATGCCTGCAGGTTCGCAACCGGGTCAATGCTTCCCTGGGTGGCCCAGTTGTTGGTGGTGCTCACCAGGGTGCTGGTGGGTATGCCCGCCGGGCTGGCCATGCAGCGCCCGGTGGCATTGGTGATGGAGCCCTCGGCGCAGTAGAAAGGACCGCCTGCAACAATGCCCGCCCCCTTTTTGAAGGTGGCCGAATACGCCACATGCAACTGCGCCGCCATGAAGCCGCCGGATGAAAGCCCGGATACCGTGGTCTGCGTTTTGTCGATGTTGAGTTGCGGCAGGTTGACGGCTGCAGTAGCCGCTCCACCGAAGAGGACCGCAGTGGCGGCAAAGGTGCAAAGAAGCCTGGTTTTCATGTCAATTGTCTCTCGTCGTTTTTAGAATAAAAAAACACATGAATCCTCTGTGTATCCAGAGGTTTTGCTGCCGACTGAAGCCTTGCCGGTGTCTACCTGTAAGTTTTTTTAATAACTGAAACAAGAGGCGCCAAAGCAAGGCGAAAACCAGCATAGGTGTTCGGCTGCGCTATGCCAAGAGGGTTTTTATCCATTCTTAGAGGACTTCGTATTACTACGTAATCTGTAGTCACCTCCTGCTGCCCCAGCAAGCCTTGATTGACCTGAACAGGTTACCCAAGGGACTTGCGAACGTGCGTTTCTGGCGCAGAGGGTGCAAGTCATTCCAAGGAGCGAACTGGTCGCGCTGCTGCGCCATTGCCCGAAGGGCGCAGAGGCAAGCCGCCCGCATGGAATTCATGCTTGCCGATTCGGCATTCCAGGGCAGATGAATCTAGCGCCGCCCCAGGCTTGCCTGAGCCTGGCCTGCTGTAGGCGATGTGCAAGTCACGATAATCCACGGATGACTACTTTTCCCACTGATTTCAGCGCCCTGTCGCTGCCGGCCCATGTGCTGGCCAACCTGACGCAGCTCGGCTACACCCAGATGACGCCGATCCAGGCGGCCAGCCTGCCGGTCGCGCTGCTCGGCAAGGACCTGATCGCCCAGGCCAAGACCGGCAGCGGCAAGACCGCCGCCTTCGGCATCGCGCTGCTGGCCAACCTCAACGCCCGCCGCTTCGCCATCCAGGCGATGGTGCTGTGCCCGACCCGCGAGCTGGCCGACCAGGT
>JAQGNK010000367.1 GCA_028291905.1 Polaromonas sp. | reverse complement strand
AAGGCCGACCTGCCCTATGTCGGCCTGATCGGCAGCAAGACCAAATGGGCGACCTTTCGCCACCGGCTGGCGGCGCGCGGCTTTGCCGATGCGCAGCTGGCCCACGTCACCTGCCCGATTGGCGTGCCCGGCATCAAGGGCAAGGAGCCCGAGGTGATTGCCGTGGCGGTGGCGGCCCAGCTGCTGCAGACGCTGGGCAGGCCTTGAGCACGGAATCATGATTGCTATGAATTAGATAGCTGGTTGCGCAGGTAATGCTTGCGCGGAGGCTGTTTTTTCATGATTTCAGCTGCCAGGCAAAGCTTGGTGCCATGCAGAGTTTCCCTTATGGCTTTCACAGCTCATCCGTGGCTAAATGCCCGCTGTCGCAAGCAACCGGGCAGATGGCCAGGCCAGCGCAACGCAACGCAACGGCTGGCAGCAATGGACCAGCCGTATTTTTCCAAGTTCACCAAGCAATAAAAATGAAAAAGTCTTTCTCATCCCTGGCGCGTGTTTTGACCGTGGGCGGCGCCATGTCGTTTTCACTGGCAGCGGTTGCGGGCTCGATTGTCGTGGGCCAGGTGGCGCCCTTGAGCGGCTTGGAAGGCAATCAGGGACGCGCCTATTCCACCGGCATCGAGCTGGCCCTGAACAGGGTCAACGCGGCGGGCGGCGTCAATGGCCATACCTTCAGCCTGGCAAGAAAGGATGACGGGGGCCGCCCCGCCGATACCCTGGCAGCGACCCGGCTTTTGCTCGACGAGAAAAAACCGCTCGTGCTGGCAGGCTATTTTGGCGACCGCAACGTGGCTGACCTGGTGGGCTCGGGGCTGCTTCAAAAGGAAAAAATCGCCCTGGTGGGCTACCGGATCAATGAAATCCGCAACGAGGAGCCGCTGGTCTACAACGTGCGCGCGAGCTTGCGCGATGAGCTGGGCAAGCTCGTCGAGCACATGGGCACCGTGGGCATGTCCCGCCTGGGGCTGTTCTACCAGGAAGGCGCTGGCGCCGCGCCGCTGATGGCGGCTCTGGAGGAGGCGGCCAAGGCCAAGGGCATCAAGCTGACGGTCAAGGGGTCTTATCAGCCGGGCACGGCCAAGGTCACCAAGGAAGTGATTGATGCCTTCGTCACGGCCGCGCCGCAGGCGATCATCATGGTGTCCACCGGCTCGGCCGCTGCTGCCTTCATTGAGAGGTATCGGATGGACGGCGGCGCGGCGAAATTGTTTGCGCATTCGGGCACCGATATCGAGCAGATCTCCAAGCGGCTTGGCGACGAGCAGATGAAAGGCGTGGCCATCACGCAGGTCACGCCCAACCCCTACAAGGTCTCCAGCGGGCTGGTCAAGGAATTCAACGACACCGTGGCCAAGGCGCCCAAGCTCGAAGTGCCGGTGAGCTACGCCATGATGGAAGGCTACATTGCCGGCGCCGTGATTGTCGAGGCTGCCCGGCGCATGGGCGCCAAGGTGTCGCGCGAGGGTTTCGTGGCGGGGCTGGACAGCATCGGCAGCCTGGACCTGGGCGGCTACAAGGTCGGCTACAAGCCCGGCATGCGGTCGGGCTCCAAATTCGTGGAACTGACCATCATCACCGCCACGGGCAGCATCAGGCAGTAAACCACTGCCATGCACGGGCAGGGCGCTACCAGGCGGCTGCCAGTCCTTCGGCCCGGGTCGCGGGCTTTTCAAAATGGGCTACCAAGAAATCGACAAACGCCCGGACACGGCCTGACAGCTGGTGGCGCGGCGGGTACACCGCATGGATGTCGGCCGGCGGCGTGCGGTAGTTCTCCAGCACCTGCACCAGCCGGCCGCTGCGCAGGTATTTGGCGATGTCCCATTCGGCCCGCATCAAAATGCCGTGGCCGTCCAGCGCCCAGCTCACCGCGATCTCGCCGTCGCTGGTGCTCAGGTTGCCGCGCACCTTGACGGTCTCGGTGCGCTTGCCCGCGCTCAATCGCCAGATGCCGTAGGCCTCGTCCCCCTGACGGATGCCGATGCAGTTGTGCCGCGTCAGGTCATGCGGCGCGGCGGGCGTTCCATGCTGGGCCAGGTAGCCCGGCGAGGCGCAGAGCAGGCGGCGGTTGGGGGCGATTCTGCGGGCCATCACGCGGGCGTCGGGCGGCTCGCCAAAACGGATGCAGACATCGAACGCATCGTCGGTCAGCGCCGGCGGGTTGACCGACAGCTGCAGCTGCACCTGCACCTCGGGGTAGCGCCTGACAAAACCGGAGATCAGCGGCGCCACATGGCTGCGCCCGAAACCCAGCGTGGCATTGACCCGCAGCAGGCCCTTGGGCGCCGACGCGGCGCTGGACACCAGCTGCTCCATGTCCTCGATGTCGGCCAGGATGCGCCGCGCATGGGCCAGGTAGGTCTCGCCTTCGGGCGTCAGGCTGGCGCGGCGGGTGGTGCGGTTGAGCAGCAGCACCCCCAGCCGCGCCTCCATCTGGGCCAGCCGTTTGCTGATGGCCGGGGTGGTCACGTCCAGTTCGCGGGCGGCGGCTGAAAAGCTGCCGCAACGCGCCAGCAGGCTGAAGAAAGCCATTTCGGAAGGGGCGGATGAAGGCGTGGACATTGTTGAATCAAAGTAAACAATGACTTCACTTTAGCGAAGGCCGTTGAATCAAGCAATGAATAGAGTTGAACCCACGTCAACCTGCTTTTCATTCAACCCAAGGAACCCTTCATGAAAACCTACAAGATTGCCTGCATTCCCGGCGATGGCATCGGCAAGGAAGTCATCCCCGCCGGACAAGAAGTTTTGCAGGCGCTGGCCGCCACGCAAAACCGCTTCGCCTTCGATTTCACTTTTTTCGGCTGGGGCGGCGACTGGTACCGCGAGCACGGCGTGATGATGCCCGAGGACGGCCTGGACGCGCTGTGCGGCCAGGACGCGATCCTGTTCGGCTCGGCCGGCGACCCGCATATTCCCGACCACATCACCCTGTGGGGCCTGCGCCTGAAGATCTGCCAGGGGTTCGACCAGTACGCCAATGTGCGGCCGACCCGCATCCTGCCCGGCATCGACGGGCCGCTCAAGCGCTGCACGCCAGCGCAGCTCGACTGGGTCATCGTGCGCGAGAACTCCGAAGGCGAATACGCCGGCGTCGGCGGCCGTGTCCATCAGGGCCATCCCATCGAGGCGGCGACGGATGTGTCGATGATGACCCGCGCCGGCGTCGAGCGCATCATGCGCTTCGCTTTCAAGCTGGCCCAGTCGCGGCCCCGCAAGCTGCTGACCGTCGTCACCAAGTCCAATGCCCAGCGCCACGCGATGGTGATGTGGGACGAAATCGCGGTGCAGGTCAGCAAGGAGTTTCCGGACGTGGCCTGGGACAAGGAACTGGTCGATGCCTGCACCGCCCGCATGGTGAACCGGCCGGCCTCGCTCGACACGGTGGTGGCCACCAACCTGCATGCCGACATTTTGAGCGACCTGGCCGCCGCGCTGGCCGGCAGCCTGGGCATTGCGCCCACCGGCAACATCGACCCCGAGCGCCGCTACCCCAGCATGTTCGAGCCGATCCACGGCTCGGCCTTCGACATCATGGGCCAAGGCCTGGCCAACCCGATAGGCACCTTCTGGTCGGCCGTGATGCTGCTGGAACACCTGGGCGAGGGCGCCGCCGCCCGGCAGCTGATGCAGGCCATCGAGTCGGTGACCGCCGACAGCGCCCTGCACACCCGCGACCTGGGCGGCCAGGCCACCACCGCCCAGGTGACCGCCGCCATCTGCGACCGCATCGCCGCCACGGCGCGGCAACCCGTGGCCGCCTGACGCCCCGCCACCCCAAGGAGACAAGACATGCCATCGCAAGCAAAAAACAAGCGCTTTCCGATTCCCGCCCTGGCCCGTGCTGCCGTGGCGGCTTCTGCGGCCGTGCTTTGCCTGTCCGGCGGCGCGGCTTTCGCGCAAACCTGGCCTGCGCGGCCGATCAGCCTGATCGTGCCTTTTCCGGCCGGCGGCACAACCGATGTGCTGGCCCGCGCCGTGGGGCAGGAGCTGGCCAAAAGCCTGGGCCAGCCGGTGGTGGTTGAAAACAAGCCGGGCGCGGGCGCCACGCTCGGCGCAGACTTCGTCGCCAAGGCCAAGCCCGACGGCCACACCCTGCTGATGGGCGCGATGCACCACACCATTGCCACCAGCGTGTACAAAAAGCTGCCCTACGACTTTCAGAAAGATTTCGCGCCCATCACGACCGTGGCGCTGGTCCCCAATGTGCTGGTGGTCAACCCCAACGTGCCGGCCAAGAATGTGCAGGAGCTGCTGGCGCTGGCCAGGGCCGAGCCCGGCAAGCTGACCTACGGCTCCAACGGCAACGGCACCGGCCAGCACCTGATCGGCGCGCAGTTCGAGGGCATGGCCGGCGTCAAGCTGCTGCATGTGCCCTACAAGGGCAGCGGGCCGCTGACGGTCGATTTGCTGGGCGGGCAGATCGCGATGTCGTTCGACACCATCACGCCGGTGCTGCCGCAGGTCAAGGCCGGCAAGCTCAGGGCGCTGGCCGTGACCACGATCAAGCGCTCGCCGGCCTTGCCCGATGTGCCGACGCTCGACGAGTCAGGCCTCAAGGGCTTTGACCTGGGCACCTGGTTCGGCATTCTGGCGCCATCCGCTACGCCAAAGGATGTCGTAACCCGGCTGAACACCGAACTGGTGAAGATCATCGACTCGGCGGAGTTCCGCAAGAAGATGGCGGACATCGGCGCCGAGCCTATTGGCAACTCGCCTGCGCAGATGGCGGGGCAGATCAAGGACGATACCGAGCGCTTTTCAAGGCTGGTCAAGGACGCCAAGGTGGCCATCGAGTGATGGCCTTGCGTGCTGCTGCCAGCGCTGCACCTCGCCGACATGCAGCGCCAGAAAGTCATGCAGCCGGGCAAAGCGCCGGCGCGTCTGCCGGATGAACACCCGCTCCACCACCGGCGCGAGCAGCCAGCGCACAGCCGCTGGCCCGACCTCGAAGCTGTAGGTGTAGATCAGCACCGACTGGCCTGGCCCGGCGTCCCGGTGGCGCATCGACGCCGCCCAGCGGGTGAACGGAAACGACCGGCCCAGCATTGAAGCCGCCGCCAGCTGGGGCCGGTCATAGGACACGAAGCGGGTGCGCATCGACAGGCCGCGCAGCCCGCCGGCGCCGGTGTTTTCAGTCACCGCGCCCACGAAAGGGCAGGGCGCGCCGCCCGCGACCTCAGTCTTGCTGACCAGCGAGTCCCAGCGTGCGCGCCACAGGTGATGGTGAAACGCATCGAAGACCACGGCCGGGCTGGCCGGCATCGGAAATTCAAGCTTCTCATGCGCCATTGGCAGCACTTTCTTCCACGGTGTCGGTCGGCATGCCCCAGCGGGCAAATTCGGGCTCGAATTCAGCCAGCGTGAGTAGGCCCATGCAGGTGAAGGCGCCTGCGGCCAGGGTGTGTGCGCCTGCCAGCTTTCGGGCCAGCAGGACAGCCGCCATGCACGGGATTTCGGGGCCATGGTCGTCATCCGCAGCGATGTGCCAGGCCCGCCAGGCCGGCTTGCCCGCGCTGTCAAGCCCTGCGGCCCGCACCACCATGCCGCCCAGCGCGCTGCCCATGAAATCCATGGCGCGGGCCGTGCGGTTCAGCAAGCCGGCCAGGCGTGCCGGCGGCCCGATGAGCCCTTTGATGCGCAGAGCGGCCAGCAGCGCAAAGGCCTGCTGGCCCAGCCCGACCTCGATGGCGGCGCGGAACATGACGCGTTGGGTAGCGCGGTAGCGCGCCGGGAAAAGCTCCAGGTCCGGGATGTCGCACAGGGCGCCCCGGCGCGGGCGCAGGCGGGCAAAGCTGACCGGCTCGGGGCTGGCCCAGCCGGGGCGCGCCTGCCACCGCCCGCCCAGCCACACCTGCAGCGGCTCGCCGCAGTAGCTGAGCACGCCGGCCA
>JAQGNK010000335.1 GCA_028291905.1 Polaromonas sp. | reverse complement strand
GTTTTTGCAATGGACGCGAGTGCCCAGCATGACATCGACATGATGGTTATCGACGATCCGCACGCTCACGCATGACCTGAACAGCAGATGCTTGTCATTGGCGCCCAGGATGACTTCCGCCTGGGTGTCGGCGGCATTGACGCTCTGGTCGAGCACAGGATAGCGATGAGCGAACAGCTTGCCGGTGTCGGGCGACAAGAGCGACGACACGGGGCAGCCCAGGCGCGAGGTACGCAAGCCCAGCGGCTTCACCAACGCGTTGCGCAGCGCCATGAGACTGGAGACGCCGCCAGGCGGGTTGCGCATGAAGCCTTCGAGCACGGTACCCAGCAAATTTGCGGCACTGGCCTGGCCGAAGTTGGCGCCCGTCAGGCTCAGGCAAAAAGTGTCTTCATGATGGACGCGCTCCTGGCTGAGTTGCTGAAGCAGCAATGAATCCGGCGCAGGACTGCTGAGTTCCCTGACGCTTCGGCTCGATCCACCGTAAGACAGAAAACCCGAGCTGCCCTTCCAGGCGCCCCATGCGCCGCGCATCAGGCCGGCACCGCATCGCACGGTATTGCAGACCATGCGATGCAGCGTTCCGGGCGGGGCGTCCAGCGACAAGGTGGTGGTGGGTACGGCCTTCGCCTGAAAGTCTTTTGCCTGAAGAAGCGCATTGACCTCGTCCGGCAGCAACTCGGTCAGCGCCGGGATGCTCGCCTCGTTGGCCAGAATCTTTTCCTTCAGCGACTCGGACAAGTTACCCGCCAGCTCATTGGTATGACAAGACAGCGCAAAAAATACCGGATGCAGGGAGTTGGGCGCCAAAGGCGAAAACTGATGCCAGGTCTCGCCGCCAAACCGCACCGTGAACAGGCAGTCTGCCGGGATGTTCACGAAGCGAAGTGCGCGGATGAAGTTGTGCGGGTCTTGCCGGATTTGCGCTTCTGAGGCGCTGGAAAACCGCAACTGGGCGCCGCCGCTGCCAGAAACCGCAGTAAAGACACGATGGCCCGCATGCCGATGAAATGGATGGCCCTTAGGGCCGACCACGAAGGAATAGAGCGACGTGGCATCGCCTTTGGGAAAGTTGGTGCCGCCCAGCTTGGCGGACGGCTCATCCAGCTCGTCGATGAATTCGCTGTGCTGCCGCTGCCTTGACGCCACGCTGGAAAATAAATGATCGCCTGCGCCATGCCCAATCTGGGCGATCAATGACACCTCCACCGCCAGACCGCCTGACTCCGAGGGAATGCGCACGGACGGGAATGTTTCGACAATTCGAGTGAGGTTGAGCATGAAGTCCCTTGTTTTTTATTCAGGCTTTTGGGTTCTGGCGGGAGCAGGCTCACGCTTAAGGGGACGCGCCACCGGGCACAGCTCGAAGGCATAACCTGTCAGGCTGTTGACGAGGCTGTCGGCGTTGAGCTTGTACAGCACAAACTGGCCACTGCGCTCGCTGCTGACCAGGCCGGCATTTTCAAGAATCGACAGGTGGCGCGACACCGCCGGCGTGCTCATGGCAAAGCGCTCGGCAAGCTCAGTCGTGCTGAGTTCCTTCTCGGTCAGGTAGGCCAGAATTTGTCGCCTTGGGCTTGAGGCCAAGGCCTCGAATATCTTGTCGAGTGATGCAGTCATTAATTTATTAACTTATTTGTTAATAAGTTTATTGACAACGGTTCAATATGTCAACCTTGCTGAGACAGATGAGAGGCTTAGCAGAACGCCTTGCGCGGCCAGCGCGCTTGTTTATTCCCCCAAGACATGCAGCGCGATCTCGCGTGCATGGCTGCGCAAGCGGTGTTCCCACAAGTAGATACCCTGCCAAGTGCCCAGCGCGAGCGCGCCGCCGATGATGGGGATGGACAGCTGCGTGGCCGTGAGCGCTGAGCGCACATGGGCCGGCATGTCGTCCGGGCCTTCTGCCCGATGCCGGAACAAGGCGTCACCATCGCGCACCAGCCGCGCAAAGAACCGCTCCAGATCGTCCCGGACGTCCGGGTCGGCATTTTCCTGGATCAGCAGGCTGGCCGAGGTGTGGCGCACGAACAGCGTCAGCAGCCCCTGGCGGACGCCGCTTTGCGCGACGCGCCGGCGAATCTCGGCGGTGACCTCGATCAGCCCGCGCCCCGGTGTCTGGAGCGTCAAGGTGCAAAGGTGTTGGTGCAGCATGTGTTTCTCGCAGAGTGCGCCGTCATTATCCGCAGCGCTGCTCGGCCTTGCAGAAACTGGCCAGCAAGGGATGCCGCACGCTGGGATGACACCGTTTCGGCCAAGCTGTCATCACCGACACAGGTCGGGCCAGAGCGCTGTGAAACAGCACACGGCCATCGCCTGCGGCTTTACTCCGGCTGAATACCCGCCTCCTTGACGACCTTGCCCCACTTGACGAGGTCGGACTTGATCAGCGCGGCGTACTCCTGCGGCGTTCCGCCCTGGATCTCGATGCCTGCGGCCTCCAGCTTGGCGCGCACGTCGGGCAGCTTCAGCGCCGCGTTGATCTCGGCATTGAGCTTGGCGACGATCGCCTTGGGCGTGCCGGCCGGCGCCAGGAAGCCGCCATTGGTGTTGGCGTCGTAGCCCTTGAGCCCCTGCTCGTCCGCTGTCGGCACCTCCGGCAGGGACATGCTTCGCTTGCGGGTCGACACCGCAACGGCCCGGACGTTGCCGGCCTTCACCTGCGACTGGATGGCGCTGATGGTGTCGATGTAGAGCGCGGTACGCCCGGCCAGCAGGTCCGGGTGGGCGGCGGAGGAGCCTTTGTACGGTACCAGCAGCATGGGCGCGCCGCTGGCCATGCGGAACATCTCGGCGGCCATCTCCTGCGCGCTGCCCCGGCCGGAGGTCGCCACCTTGGCGTCGTTCGGATTGGCCTTCATCCAGGCCACGAACTCGGGCAGCGTCTTGGCGGGAATCTGCGGGTAGATGGCGAACACCAGCGGAACCTCGTGGGTGTAGACGATGGGCTCGAAGCTCTTCTCGGGGTCCCAGCCCAGGTTCTTGAACAGGAACTTGTTGGTGTTGTGGCTGCCGCCGACGATGCCGATGGTGTAGCCGTCGGACGCTGACTTGGCCAGCACATCGGTGCCGAGGTTGTTGGAGGCGCCGGGCCGGTTGTCGACGATGACCGGCTGGCCCATGGCCGCGCCGATCTTGTCGCCGACGACGCGGGCGATGGTGTCGATGGCGCCGCCCGGCGGGGCGGGCACGATGATCTTGATGGCGCGGCTCGGGTAGGCCTGGGCCGAGGCCAGGGTCGGCACCGCGGCCAGGGATGCCGAAACGGCGAGGGTTGTGAACAGGGCTTTGGACAGGGATGTGAATTGCATGATTTGTCTCCTTGGGTTGATCGGTAAGGTGTCGTGAAACGGCTCAGAAGCTGCAAAGAAATCTAGCCGCGCCCGACGAAGGGCATGGCGCTGGACATGACGGTCATGTTCAGCACGTTGGCGCTCAGCGGCATGGCGGCGATGTGGCGCACCGCGTTGGCGACGTGGCTGGCGTCCATCATGGGCTCGGGTGCGGTGGTGCCGTTGGCCTGCAGCACGCCGCGCGTCATGCGCTCGGACAGTTCGGTCAGCGCATTGCCGATATCGATCTGGCTGGCGACGATGTTGAAGGCGCGGCCGTCCAGCGCCAGAGCCTTGGTCAGGCCCGTCACCGCATGCTTGCTGATGGTGTAGGGCGCGGTGAAGGGGCGCGGCGTGTGGGCAGAAATCGATCCGTTGTTGATGATGCGTCCGCCCTGCGGCGACTGGCGGCGCATCAGACCGAAGGCGGCGCGCGCGCAGAGGAACACGCCGGTGACGTTGGTGCCCAGCACGCTGAACCATTTGTCCAGCGGCAACTCGTCCATCGGCACCGCCGGGGCGTTCACGCCGGCATTGTTGAACAGCAGGTCGAGCCGGCCGAAGCTGCTTTCGATGGTGTCGAACAGCGCCTGCACGCTGTCCGGGTCGCTCACGTCGGTGGGCACGGCCAGCGCGGTCTGGCCACGCGTCTGGGCCTCGGCCGCCAGCGCCTGCAGGGGCTCGGCACGGCGGCCCGCCAGCACGACGGTAAAACCGTCGTTCAGCAGACCGAGGGCGGCGGCGCGGCCGATGCCGCTGCCCGCGCCGGTGACGAGCGCAATTTTTGGAGTGGTGGGATTCAAAGGGAGTCTCCTGTCATGGTTGTTGAAGGGGCGTGGCGGCCCGGCTGGCTGCGCCGCCCACCGTCATGGAAAACTGGCCGATGCCCGCCACGCCGCCCTGGACGACATCGCCGGATTGCAGCGGACCGACGCCTGCGGGCGTGCCGGTGTAGATCAGGTCGCCGGGCAACAGCGCCACCGACCGCGACAGCATGGCCACCAGTTCGGGCACCGGCCACAGCAGGCCGGACAGGTCGGCGCGCTGCCGCTCGATGCCGTTGACCGTCAGCCACACCGCCCCCTGCCTGGGGTGGCCGCAAGTCGCAACCGGCACCAGGGGCGTGCAAGGAGCCGAGTGGTCGAAGGCCTTGGCGGCTTCCCAGGGGCCGCCGGCACGCTTGGCCTGCTGATGCAGGTCGCGCCGGGTGAGGTCCAGCCCGGCGGCATAGCCCCAGACGTGGTGCGGCTCGACCTCTGCCGGGGCGATGTCCCGGCCGCCACGTCCGATGGCCACGACCAGCTCGATTTCATGGCAAAAGTCGCCGGTCGCCGGGGGATAGGGCAGCATGCCGTGCGCCGGCACCACCGCGCTGGCGGGCTTCATGAACCAGGCGGGCATTTCCTGGGGCGCCGCTTCATCTGGACGCCAGCGGTAGTTGCGGCCGATGCAAAACACGCGGCCTACCGGGAAAAGCGCCGTGCTGCCGGCCACGGCCAGCGTCGTCGGCGCAGGCGCGGGGAAAACGAAGTCCGCCATAGCCGTCATTCGGTGGAGATTTTTCGGTCGCGGATGATCTGGGCGTAGCGTTTCCTGTCCGCGCCGATCAGCTGGGTGAATTCCTGCGGCGTGGTCGCGCGCGGCACGCCGCCCAGCGACACGAAGCGCGCCCTGACCGCCTCGTCCGTCAGGATGCTGCGAACGTCGGCGGCGATCTTGTCCACGATGGCCGGTGGCGTGCCGGCAGGCGCCAGCAAACCCAGCCACGAGATGGCGTTGAAGCCGGGGAGCACGCTTTCCGAAAGCGTGGGCACGTCGGGCAGCGCCGTCACGCGCTTGTCACCGGTCACGGCCAGGGCGCGCAGCTTGCCGGCCTTGATGTGCGCGGAGGCCTCCAGCACCGTCACGAAGGACAGCTGCACATGGCCAGCGAGCAGATCGGCGATGGCCGGCCCGCCGCCCCGGTAGGGCACATGCAGAACGAAAGTGCCGGTCCGGTCCTTGAACATCTCGGCCGCAAGGTGCGGCGCGCCCCCGGCGCCCGCGCTGCTGTAGCTGAGCTGCCCGGGCCGGGACTTGGCCAGGGCGATGAATTCGGCGGCCGTGGCCGCTGGGACGGCCGGGTTGACCATCATGGCCAGCGGCAGTTCGGCCAGCAGGGAAATGGGCGCGAACGCCGTGTCCGGGTTGTACGTCATCCTGGGGTACAGCGAGGGATTGATCGCCTGCGTGCCAATGTTGCCCAGCAGCAAGGTGTAGCCGTCCGGCTTGGCCTTGGCGACCAGGTCTGCGCCGATCTGCCCCGCCGCGCCGCCCTTGTTGTCGATGACCACGGTCTGCCCCCAGCGCCGCCCCAGTTGCTCGGCGATGATGCGCGCGCCAGTGTCGGTGCCGCCGCCGGGCGGGAAAGGCACCACCAGCGTCACCAGCCGCGACGGGTAGGCCTGCGCGAAGGCGGGCGCGGCCGCCATCAGGCCGAGGGCAACGGCCAGGGGGAGCCGGAGGTATCGGCTGAACAGGGGGATAGGCATGGATTTGTCTCCTGGATATTTTGTTTTTTGCCGGCTCAGGTGGTCAGGCTCATCGCCGGGCGCTGGCCCGCCAGGGCCTGGGCCACGCTGGCCAGCACCATCTCGCCCATGGCGGTCCGGGTTTCCCAGGTGGCGCTGGCTCGGTGGGCCTGAAGCGTCACGCTGCCCGACTGGCGCAGCGCCAGCGGAACGCGGGGTTCGTCGACGAACACGTCCAGGCCGGCGCCGGCAATCCGGCCGGCGGCCAGCGCCTCGGTCAGGTCGGCTTCATTCACTAGGCGGCCACGGGCGACGTTGACCAGAAAGCCGCGCGGGCCGAGCGCTTCGAGCACATCCGTGTTGACGATGCCTTCGGCCGTGTCCGCCGCCGCGCACAGCACCAGCGCGTCGGAGTCATGCGCCAGGTCCACCAGGTTGGGCACGAACCGGTGCGCCACGTCGTCCATCGGCCGCAGGTCGGCATAGCTGATCGGGCAGCCGAAGGCCGCCGCCCGGGTCGCGACGGCGCGGCCCACCCGCCCCATGCCGACGATGCCCACGCGCATGCCGCTGAACCGGCGGGCCAGCGGGATGGCACTGGGCTGGGGGTGCAGCTCCCACTGGCCGTCCCGCACGAAGCGGTCGCCGGCGCACAGGTTGCGGCAGGCCGCGATCAGCAGGCCGATGGCCAGATCGGCCACGTCTTCGGTCAGCGCCCCCAGGGTGGCGGTGACCGGCAGGCCACGGCTGCGGCAGTACGCCAGGTCCACCGCATCGGTGCCGACGCCGTTGACGGCCACCACCTTGAGGGCGGGCAGCTGCTCCAGCATCGCTTGCGAGATGCCGGTGTGCCCGCCGGTGATGACGGCGTCAACCGATGCGCCATGGTCACGCAGCCAGGCCGCCTGCTCCGCCAGCTCGAAGAATTTGTGGACGGTGTAGAGCGAGGCGAGCTTGTCGTTGATCGCAGGAATCAGGATCGGGTTGAGCTGGAGTATTTGAGGTTTCATGTCAGTTCATTAGGTTCGGACCAGCGTGGCCCATGGGTTCAAGGTGGTTTTTGCAAGATGGATGCATGGTAGTAATTGATTGATCAATTCGTCAATATTGACA
>JAQGNK010000326.1 GCA_028291905.1 Polaromonas sp. | reverse complement strand
TGTTTGCCGGCGAACTCGTCTTCATGCTGATCGCCCTGATGGGCGGCGTGTGGGCCTGGCAGTTCAACCCCCTCACGGGTATGTTCTGGCTGGGATTCGGGCATGTTGTCGCCGGAACCGTGTGGAGTATTTTCCACATCCTGGTGATCACGCTGCAAGCCTTCATCTTCATGATGTTGACGTTGATTTACGTGGGGCAGGCCCACGATTCACACTAGCTTTCTGCTTCTGCAGTCGGCTTTCCTTTCGCTTTCCCTTTCCTTTCTTTTTACTTTCCCATTATCTTTGGAGCAATCATGGAAAACATTCTCGGACTCGTCGCTTTGGCTTGTGGTTTGATCGTCGGTCTCGGTGCCATCGGCGCCTCTATCGGTATCGCCCTGATGGGCGGCAAATACCTGGAAGCCTCGGCCCGCCAGCCTGAACTCATGAACGAACTGCAAACCAAGATGTTCATCTTGGCCGGCCTGATCGACGCTGCTTTCCTGATCGGTGTTGCCATCGCCCTGCTGTTCGCATTTGCCAATCCGTTTGTGCTGCGTTGATTTTTCGGCCAACCTACCTGGTACGTTCGATAAGGAATAAGCCGTGAACATTAACTCCACCCTGTTCCTGCAGGCTGTCGTTTTTGCGATCCTGGTCTGGTTCACGATGAAGTTCGTGTGGCCGCCAATCACAAAAGCGCTGGACGAGCGGGCTCAGAAAATATCTGAAGGCCTTGCTGCGGCCGACAAGGCCAAGTCCGAGCTTTCCACCGCCAACAAGCGTGTCGAAGCCGAGCTGGCGACGTCGCGCAACGAGACCGCCGCCCGTCTGGCCGATGCCGACCGCCGGGGCCAAGGCATTGTTGAAGAAGCCAAGGCGCGCGCCGTCGAGGAAGCCAACAAGATCATTGCGGCAGCCCAGGCTGAAGCAGCCCAGCAAACGGTCAAGGCGCGCGAGGCGCTGCGCGAGCAGGTGGCCCTGCTGGCCGTCAAGGGCGCCGAGCAGATTCTCCGCAAGGAAGTCGATGCCCGGGTTCACGCCGATTTGCTGAGCCGCTTGAAAACCGAGCTGTAAGCAAAAAGCAAGGTAAATAGAACCATGGCTGAACTAGCAACCATTGCCCGCCCTTACGCAGATGCGCTGTTCAAGGCTCAGGGCTCCGATCTGACCGCAACCGCCCTCTGGCTGGACCGGCTGGCAGCCGTGGCTGAAAATGCTCAACTGCTTCAGTTCGCCGACAGCCCGAAGGTCGAAGTCGATCAGGTGTTCGATGTCGTCGCCGGCGTAGCCGGCAGCAATGCAGGCGAGCCCCTGCCCGAGGCCATGCGCAACTTCCTGCGCCTGGTCATTGAAAACGGCCGACTGTCCGCGCTGCCTGAAATCGCCGTCCAGTTCCGTTCACTCAAGAACGCGGCCAGCGGCATGACCGATGGCGTTGTCTTCACGGCTTTCCCAATGAGCGAAGAAGCCTTGACCGAGGTTGCCGCCGTATTGGAAAATCGTTTCGGGCGCAGGCTTAGCCTCAAGGTTGAGCTGGATTCATCCCTGATTGGCGGCATTCGCGCGGTCGTGGGTGACGAGGTGCTGGACACTTCAGTCAAAGCCCGTTTAGAGCAAATGAAAGTGGCGCTGATTTCCTGAACTGGCGCACAGGCGTTGTCCCGGTTTTTAGCCAATAACATAGAAAGAAGGAAAGAGTCATGCAACTCAATCCCGCAGAAATTTCTGAACTGATCAAGAGCCGTATCGAGGGCCTCGCCGCAAGCAGCGACATCCGCAACCAGGGCACCGTGGTGTCGGTGGCCGACGGCATCGTTCGCATCCACGGCTTGTCCGATGTGATGCAGGGCGAAATGCTTGAATTCCCCGCCACGCCAGACGGCAGCCCCACCTTCGGCCTGGCGCTGAACCTTGAGCGCGACTCGGTCGGCTCGGTGATTCTGGGCGAGTACGAGCACATCGCCGAAGGCGACACCGTTAAATGCACCGGCCGCATTCTGGAAGTCCCGATTGGCCCCGAACTGCTGGGCCGCGTGGTCAATGCGCTGGGTCAGCCCATCGACGGCAAGGGTCCGATCAATGCCAAACTGAGCGATGTGATCGAAAAAGTCGCGCCCGGTGTGATCGCCCGTAAATCAGTCGATCAGCCGCTGCAGACCGGCCTGAAGTCCATCGACTCGATGGTGCCTATTGGCCGTGGCCAGCGCGAACTGATCATTGGTGACCGCCAGACCGGCAAGTCGGCCGTGGCCATCGACGCTATCATCAACCAGAAGGGCAAGGGCGTTTCATGCGTCTATGTCGCGATTGGCCAGAAGGCATCCTCGATCAAGAACGTGGTGCGCTCACTGGAGCAGGCCGGCGCGATGGAGTACACCATCGTCGTGGCTGCCTCCGCCTCCGAGTCGGCCGCCATGCAGTACGTCAGCGCCTATTCGGGCTGCACCATGGGCGAATACTTCCGCGACCGTGGCGAAGACGCGCTGATCGTGTATGACGACCTGTCCAAGCAGGCCGTGGCCTACCGCCAGGTGTCGCTGCTGCTGCGCCGTCCGCCAGGCCGCGAAGCCTACCCCGGCGACGTGTTCTATCTGCACAGCCGCCTGCTGGAACGCGCTGCACGCGTGAACGAGAAGTATGTCGAGGACTTCACCAAAGGCGCAGTGAAGGGCAGGACCGGTTCATTGACCGCACTCCCAATCATTGAAACGCAAGCCGGCGACGTGTCCGCTTTCGTGCCAACCAACGTGATCTCGATCACCGACGGCCAGATTTTTCTGGAAACCAGCCTGTTCAACGCCGGTATCCGCCCCGCCATCAATGCCGGTATCTCGGTGTCGCGCGTTGGTGGTGCCGCCCAGACCAAGCTGATCAAGAATCTGTCCGGCGGTATCCGTACCGACTTGGCCCAGTACCGTGAGCTGGCTGCGTTCGCGCAGTTCGCGTCCGACCTGGACGAAGCCACCCGCAAGCAGCTGGACCGCGGCGCCCGCGTGACCGAGCTGCTCAAGCAGTCGCAGTATTCGCCTTTGTCGGTGTCAACCATGGGAGCCACCTTGTTTGCGGTGAACAAGGGCTTCATGGACGATATCGACGTCAAGAAGGTGCTGGCTTTCGAAAGCGGCCTGCACGCCTGGCTCAAGGACAAGAATGCGGCGCTGATGGCCAAACTCGAAGCCAACAAGGCTATGGACAAGGACTCCGAGGCCGAGTTGACCACGGCGGTGACCGCGTTCAAGAAGTCGTTTGCGTAAAACAACCGAAATCGACCGATGAGCGCAGCAACAACTCTGAGGATCAGGCCCTTCAAGCAGGGGCCGCGGAACCGGCTTTGCCGGGCCGCAGGCGCAGCGGCCCCCTCGGGGGGAAGCGCATTACACGAAGTGAACAGCGTGGGGGTGATATAGATGGCAGCAGGCAAGGAAATACGCGGCAAGATCAAGTCGGTGGAAAACACCCGCAAGATCACTAAGGCCATGGAAATGGTGGCCGCCTCCAAGATGCGCAAGGCGCAGGAGCGCATGCGCGCCGCCCGTCCTTACAGCGACAAGATCCGCAATGTGGCAGCGCACCTGAGCGAAGCGAACCCTGAATATACCCATCCATTCATGGCAACCAACGACGCCAAGACGACCGGGTTTATCGTGGTGACCACCGACAAGGGCCTGTGTGGCGGCTTGAACACCAACGTGCTGCGCCTTTTGACGACCAAGCTCAAGGACATGCAGGCCGCTGGCGAGGATGCGCAGGCAGTAGCCATTGGCAACAAAGGGCTGGGTTTTCTCAACCGCATCGGCGTCAAGGTGTCGGCTCATGCGACGCAACTGGGCGACAAGCCGCACCTGGACAAGCTGATCGGCCCTGTCAAGGTGCTGCTCGACGCCTACAGCGAAGGCAAGGTCAAGACGGTTTACCTCTGCTACACCCGCTTCATCAACACGATGAAGCAGGAAGCCGTGGTGGAGCAACTGCTGCCGCTGACGGCCGACCGCATGCAGGCCGACAAGAATGACCATGGCTGGGATTACATCTACGAGCCGGACGCCCAGACGGTGATTGACGAGTTGCTGGTTCGCTATGTCGAGGCGCTGGTGTTCCAGGCCGTGGCCGAGAACATGGCTTCGGAGCAGTCTGCCCGCATGGTGGCAATGAAGTCCGCCACCGACAATGCAGGCAGCGTGATCGGCGAGCTGAAACTGGTTTACAACAAGACGCGCCAGGCGGCGATCACGAAAGAACTTTCGGAAATCGTTGCCGGTGCCGCAGCGGTTTAAGCCGCAATACAAGATTTAAAGAACGAAAAGGATTCGGTCATGGCTCAAGAGAATCTACAAGCAGCGAACACAGGCTTTCAGGGCAAGATTGTCCAGTGCATCGGCGCGGTGGTGGACGTGGAATTCGCCCGCAACCAGATGCCAAAAGTGTATGACGCGCTGAAAATGGAAGGCTCCGCGTTGACGCTGGAAGTCCAGCAGCAGCTGGGCGACGGCGTGGTGCGCACCATTGCGCTGGGCACCTCCGACGGCCTGCGCCGCGGCAACATGGTGTACAACACCGGCTTCCCGATCACGGTTCCCGTCGGCAAGGCCACGCTGGGCCGGATCATGGACGTGCTGGGTGCGCCGATTGACGAGCGCGGCCCGGTTAGCCAGGAACTTACTGCCTCCATCCACCGCAAGGCGCCGGCTTATGACGAGCTGAGCCCTTCGCAGGAACTGCTGGAAACCGGCATCAAGGTGATCGATCTGGTGTGCCCGTTCGCCAAGGGCGGCAAGGTCGGCCTGTTCGGCGGCGCCGGCGTCGGCAAGACCGTGAACATGATGGAACTGATCAACAACATTGCCAAGGCGCACTCGGGCTTGTCGGTGTTTGCCGGCGTCGGCGAGCGTACCCGCGAAGGCAATGATTTCTATCACGAGATGGCCGATTCCGGCGTCGTGAATTTGGAAAACCTCGGCGAATCCAAAGTTGCCATGGTTTACGGCCAGATGAACGAACCCC
>JAQGNK010000279.1 GCA_028291905.1 Polaromonas sp. | reverse complement strand
CCCGATCCGCAATGGGTCAGGACGCTGCCCAACGGCAAGCTGCCCGACCGCAACGACTTCATGCACTACGGCGCCGACCTGCCCGCGCGGGTGAAAGCCTGGCGCACGGCCACGGCGGCCAGCGCGCAGCTGGCTGACGAATTCCAGGCCTGGCTGGCAAAACCGGATATGTCCCGGCTCGAAGCCTTGTAGAGCGACACCGACCGGAAGCTGCGGCCGCGCCGGTCCGGCAACCTGCCTGCTATTGAATCAATAGCTGGTTGCGAAAGTGGAACCTACGCTGCAGACACTTTTGATGCCTGAAAAGGTTCCAGCCCCGCAAGCTGCGATGCGATTTGCCATTGGCCCGACTGTCAGATCAGCCGCTCGATGCGCTTGTGGCGCCAGACCAGCCGGTAATAGCTTGACTGCAGCACCAGCATCGCGACAAAAGCCGCCGGGTAGCCGACCCAGACGCCGCTCAGCCCCATGTGGCGGCTGGCGAACCAAGCCACCGGCACTTCAATCGCCGCCACGCAGAAAATCGAAATCGCAGTCGGCACCAGCACCGAGCCGCTGGCGCGCATGACGCCGGCGATAACGCTGGCCATGCCAAAGAAGATGCTGCTCCACAGCATGGTGTGCAGCAGGCCCTGGGCAATGTCGATCACCGGCTCGCTGGTGATGAAAAAGCCCATCAGCCGACGCGACAGCAGGTAGCCCAGCAGCACCAGCCCGCCGGTCAGCACCAGGTTCATCAGCAGCCCGGTGCGGGTGATGGCGCCCAGCCGGTCGGCGCGCCCGGCGCCAATCGCCTGCGCCCCCAAAATCGAGGCGGTGATGGCGATGGAAATCGCCGGAAATTGCACATAGGCCACGACCTGGTTCACCGCGCCGTAGGCCGCCGTGGCGTCCGAGCCGTAGCCGTTGACCAGCCAGAGCAGGGCGATCTCGGCAATTGAAATCACGATCATCTGCACCCCCGTGGGCACGCCGATGCGCAGCACCGCCTTGAGCAGCGCGGGCTGGATGCGCAGGTAGCGCCAGAAGTCGGCGTCGGGCGCCAGCGGGCTGCCCTTGCGCCGTAGCCAGAAGGCCAGCCACAGCGTGGCGACGACGAAGGCCACGATGGTGGCGCAGGCGCTGCTGGCCACGCCCATCTGCGGCAGGCCGCCCCAGCCCTTGATGAGCGCGGGCGTCAGCATCAGCCCCAGCGCGGTGGAAATCGTCAGCGCCAGCAGCGGCGTCACCGTGTCGCCCACGCCGCGCAGCATGGCGGTGGACAGCAAAAAGACAAACAGCCCCGGCATGGCGACCAGCATGATGCGGGCATAGCGGGTGGCGTCGGGCAGGATGTCGGCCGGCGTGCCTAGCGCCTTGAGCAATGGCTCGGTGAAAAAGCCGCCCAACACTGCCGCCAGCAGGCCGATGCACATGCCCACCGTCAGCGTGGTGCCGACGATGGCCTTGACCTTGCTGGTTTCCCGCGCGCCCCAGGCCTGGCCGATCAGCACCGAAGCGCCGGCGCCCAGGCCGATGACGAAGGCGATGAAAAAGAACATGACCGGGAAAAACCCGGCGACGGCCGCCAGCGCTTTGACGCCCAGCATCTGGCCGATATAGATATTGTTCAGCGTGCCCGAGAGCGACTGCAGGATGTTGCTGAGCAGCATCGGCCCGAGGAAGATGGCGAACACTTGCCACAAAGGGCGCGAATCTTTGCCTGCGCCAGAAGGAACCGCCAAGGGACTTGCGCTGGCGGCAGCGGCAGCGAAACCGTCCGGCCTGGAGGGAACAGGGTAATGGCTCATGGTGTCTGGAATGCTTTTCAGCCATTGCGCAAGAAGCTATCAATTAAATAGTAGCCACGCGGTCGCGCTGCAGCGTTTGCCTGTCAGCAAGATGCTTCGACATTCCAATGTCATCTACATAGAATCCTGCAGCATCTGCAGATAATCCTGGCGGGTTGCCAAGCGCGGATTGGTGGTGTGGCAATGGTCGGCCATGGCGCCGTCGATCACTTTTTCAAACAGGTCCGGCGTCACGCCGACCGACGCCAGCCCGTCCGGCAGGTCCAGGCGCGCATTCATCTCGCGGATGGCGCCGGCGATGTCGCTGCCAGAGGCCAGCCCCATGGCGCTGGCCATGCGCTCCAGCCGGCGGTCTTTGCGCACCGACTCGGCGGCTGCATTGAAGCGGACCACGGCCGGCAGGAAGAGCGCATTGAGCGAGCCGTGGTGCAGCCGGGGATCGACACCGCCCAGGCTGTGGCTCAGTGAATGCACGCAGCCCAGGCCTTTCTGGAAAGCCATCGCGCCCTGCATCGAGGCGCTCATCATGTTGAGCCGCGCTTCCCGGTCGCTGCCGTCGTTCGTGGCCCGCTCGATATGCGCCCAGCCGCGCTGCAGGCCGTCGAGCGCAATGCCGTCGGCCGGCGGATTGAAGGCGGCCGACATGAAGGTTTCCATGCAGTGCGCAATCGCATCCATGCCGGTGGCGGCGGTCAAGCGGGCGGGCAGGCCCAGCGTCAGCTCGGGGTCGCAGATCGCGGCCTTGGGAACCAGGTGCCAGGAGTGAAAGCCGAGCTTGCGGTGGTCATCCACGATGATGATGGCGCCGCGCGCGACTTCGCTGCCGGTGCCGCTGGTGGTGGGCACGGCGATCAGCGGGGCTGCGCGGGCCGTGATCTTGGCCGAGCCGCCTTCGATGGTGGCGTAGCTGGTCAGCGGGCCTTCGTGGGTGGTTGCAATCGCCACGCCCTTGGCGCAGTCAATTGCCGAGCCGCCGCCGACGGCGATGAGGCCGTCGCAGCTGCCCGACTTGTACAGCGCGGCGGCGGCGAGCACGGCGGCTTCGGTCGGGTTGGAGGGGGTCTGGTCAAACACGGCCACCGTCAAGTCGGGCAGGGCGTCCAGGGCTTTTTGCAGGATGCCCGCTGCCTTGACGCCCGGATCGGTCACGATCAGCGGCCGTGTGATGCCGACGCGCTCGCATTCCTGGCGGAGCAACCGGAGCGCGCCGAATTCAAACTGGATCTGAGTGACGTAGTAGATGAAGGCCATGGGTGCGTGTCTTTCTGCGTTGTAGGATGCGAAACTGTTTGATCACGCATGACTTTAATGGCGGAGCGACTCTTTGAATTGCAAGCAAACCCTGATGGCAGTCACTTTGGTGATAAGACGTGTCGGCGCACCATTCCAGCCGCTGGCTGCCTGGGAGCATCTACCTTGATGAATGCCAAAACCCCTGAAAGTTTGCTGACGCATGCCATGCGGGACGTGCTTGTCCGCAGGGCACGCGCCAACCGCCCGCCGTTTCATGTGTTGACGCCGCAGCAGGCCCGGTTGGCTTATGAAGCCGGCTCGGGCGTGCTGGAAATTCTGAAACCTGCGCTGGCGCGGGTGGAAGACTTCAGCCTTCCCGCGCGTGACGGCCATCTCTTGCCCGCCCGCCTGTATGCGCCCTCGGCTGAAGAACGGCTCCCGGTGCTGCTGTACTTTCACGGCGGCGGCTTCACCGTGGGCAGCGTGGCCAGCCACGACGCGCTGTGCCGCCAGCTCAGCCACTTGGCGGGCTGCGCCGTGGTGTCGCTGGACTATCGGCTGGCGCCGGAGCACAAGTTCCCCACGGCGGCCAACGACGCCTGGGATGCGCTGCAGTGGCTGGCCCGCCATGCGGCCGGGCTGGGGCTGGATGGGCGCTTGATGGCCGTGGGCGGCGACAGCGCGGGCGGCACGCTGGCAACCATGTGCGCGGTGCTGGCGCAGCAGGCCGGCCTGCCGCTGGCGCTGCAGCTGCTGTTCTATCCTGGTTGCGCGCCGCATCAGGATGCGCCATCGCATCGTAGATTTGCCAGGGGATTTTTGCTGGAGGACGCCGACATCAGCTGGTTTTTCAACCATTACCTGCGCAGCCCGGCCGACCGCGAGGACTGGCGTTTTGCGCCGCTCAATGCGGAGCGGGTGGAGGGGGTGGCGCCGGCTTGGTTCGGCCTGGCCGAATGCGATCCGCTGGTCGATGAAGGCGTGCTGTATGCCGACAGGCTGCGCGCTGCCGGCGTGCCGGTCGATCTTGAAATCTACCGGGGCGTGACCCATGAGTTCATCAAGATGGGCCGCATCCTGCCCGAGGCGCGCCAGGCGCATGCCGATGCGGCGCGGGCGCTTCAACGGGCTTTTCAAGGGGAAGCTTCATGATGGATCGGCACGATTTCCGCCTGGTTCACCGCTTGCGGGTGCGATGGGCTGAAGTGGACATGCAGAAAATCGTTTTCAATGCCCACTACCTGATGTACTTTGACACCGCCATCACCGACTACTGGCGGGCGCTGGCATTGCCGTATGAAGAATCGATGCAGCAGCTGGGCGGCGAGCTGTATGTCAAGAAGGCCAGCCTTGAATACCACGGCTCGGCCCGGTTTGACGACCAGCTTGAGGTGGCGCTCAGGTGCAGCCGCATCGGCAATTCATCCATGGTGTTTTCTGGCGCCATTTTTCGCGGGGAAGCCCTGCTGGTCACCTGCGAGCTGGTGTATGTGTTTGCCGATCCCGTCTCGCAAACGTCAAGGCCCGTGCCGCAAGCGCTGCGCAGCCTGGTCGAGCGGTTCGAGGCCGGCGGGCCGGTGGTGGATGTGCGGGTAGGCGGTTGGGCGGAATTGGGAGGAAGTTCGGCAAAGGTGCGGACAGCGGTCTTTGTCGAAGAGCAGGGAATCGCGCCCGGCAGGGTGGCTGATGACATGGATGGCTCGGCCCTGCATGCGGTTGCTTTCAATGCCTTGGGGCAGGCCGTCGGCACGGGCCGGCTGCTTGGCCCGACGGCTGCGTCAACTGCAAAGATAGGCCGCATGGCGGTGCATCACGCCCTGCGCGGCGCCCATGTGGGGCAGGGCATTCTTCAGGCGTTGGTGAATGCCGCCAGGCAGCAAGGCTGCGCTGAAGTCATGCTGCACGCGCAGCGAAGCGCAGAGGGCTTCTATCTACGCCAGGGGTTTGCCACGCGCGGCGAGCATTTCGAGGAGGCGGGCATTGCGCATATCGAGATGATGCGAATGCTTTGAGGAAGGTTGCCGGGTTGCCGGGTTGCTTGGTCGCTGAGTCAATCAGCTGCGCTTGAGGCCCATGCAATATGGGCCTCAACTGACTTAGGAATTTGGAAACTTCAAATTCATTTCGACCAATGTAATCTACAAAACAAATTAAAAAGAAATGACTAAACAGTCTGCCAAACCAAGATCATCTTTCTTGTGCGAATAAGTTTTTTCCTCTATTCGAAACTTCCAATGTCGAACATCGCTGTTCAATTGCTTGCTGGCAGCGAGCATGACCGTGCTGCAGCGCGTTCCATAGGCATGCTCGGCAAAATCAACAAAAGCGCTCGACAAGGCTTGTTCCACAGACAAGGAAACCCCTGTGTCGGGCAATTGATCGACAGAAGGGCGGTCACGGCTGGCCAGCGCGGCCCAAAGCGAAGCTTGGAGCGCAGCTGGATCAACTCTGCTGGCTTGCTCAGCCAGCGCCGCTGCCAGCACACGTTTTAATTCAATGGTTTTGGGCCAGGGCGTGTCCAGCCCGGCATTGGACACGCCGTAAATGCCCGGCAGCAGCGCCTGCGCCTGCCAGCCATGGGCCGTGGTGCTGGGCTTGTTGGTCATCCACATCCAGTCATGCCTTGAGAAATCACCAACCACCAGGTTGAAGCCACCATAAGCAGCCGATTCCTTGGCCAGCGCTGCTGCAAAGGCTGCCGCATCGCCATGCGCTTCAAGCCAGCGCGTAACCAGTTCACCGCGCGAACGGGCGCCGGCTTGAGGTGCCGCGCTGCGCACATTGGTTAGAAAAGCCATCCGTCCACCCGGCGTCATGCCCAGCCAGGTGCCCCCGGCGCGCAAATCACGGCCTGAAATGATCTCCTGGCCCGACGCCGCCTGCCAGCACGCCAGCGGCAGCGTCGGGCGGTCCAGGAACTCGTCCCGGTTCGAGGCAATGACCAGCGGCCAGTGCGGTGACGCATTGATGGCAAAAGCGATCAGGCACATATTTCAATCCTGGGGCTGGGTTGGCGCCAGGTTCAGATGTCTTCAAGCAAAGGGTAGGGCAGCGGCAGCAGCTGCAAGCCCGCGCCCGTGGCGCTGCCCAGCGTCAGGCGTTTTTCATCGGCATGTGCTGCCGCATCGGCCGCTGCCGAGGTCTGCATCGACACGATGGCGTCAAACCCGCCAGCAGGGTTGGGCGCCGCCGCCGCCACCAGGCCGCATGGCTGGTCCGCATCGGCCGCGTGAAAGACTTCCTGGCCGGCGGCAGCGACTGCATCGGCATGGACGAGATAGGCGCGGCGCTTGAGTGTGCCGCGAAACTGGCTGCGGGCTACGATTTCCTGTCCGGGGTAGCAGCCCTTCTTGAAGTTCACACCGCCCACTGATTCGTAATTGAGCATTTGCGGCACGAAGGCTTCAAAAATTGGTTGCGTGACCATGGCAATGCCCGACTGCACCTCCAGCCAGTCCCACAAGTTCACGTCAACCACGGCCGCTTCAGGAGCAGGAGAGTTGGCAGGCGCGCACCACAGCGCGCGCGGCTGACCGGCGCCCGGATACAGAAAAATCATGTTTGCATTACCAAATTCGGCCTTGGCCCAAGCAGAGCCTGCGCTACCAGCTATTGATTCAATAGCGTTTCCCATGATGCCATGAAGGGTGAAGTCAGCGCTGGCATCGCTCAGCTTCACCTTCGCGCGCATCACGAACATCGACAGGCGCTTGAGCGTGGCGGCCAGAATGTCCCGGCTGCAGACCATCAGGATGTCATCGTGGCTGCGCTTGAACAGAATGAAGCTGGCCTGCATCCGGCCCTTGGCATTGCAGAAGGCGGCCAGGCGGGCATGGGTCAAGTCCAGCAGCGCCACATCTTGCGTAAGCTGGCCTTGTAGAAACTTCACCGCATCTTCTCCAACCGCCCGGATCACGCCAAGATGCGTCAACGGGGTGATCCCTGAAACCTGGGGCATTGGGCTGATGAGGGTCATGGGTAATCCGCTATGGTGGTGAAGAGGGGCTGAATTATCATAGGCGCGTGGCTTTTAGGTCTGTCGTTGAAAAGGTATCTGGTCTGTGCGTCGTGTTTTTACAAGTCTGTTGATTGCATTGTTTGCAGCCATGCTGCTGCTGTTTGGCGGCGCCTTGTGGTGGCTGCAGCAGCCCATCACCTTGCGCCTGCAGCCGGGCGCCCAGGCGGCTGATCTGGAGATCGAGCACGGCACCTCGGCCGATGGCGTGGCTGAAGCGGTGGTGGCCAGCGGCGCCGACGTGCCGGTTCTTCTGCTGCAGACCTGGTTCCGATTTTCAGGACAGGCCCGGCTCATCAAGGCTGGCAGCTACGAGCTGGTGCCCGGCACCACGCCGCGCACCTTGCTGAGCATGCTGGTGCGCGGTGAGGAAACGCTCAAAAGCATCACCCTGGTCGAAGGCTGGACTTTTTCCCAGGTGCGCACGGCGCTGCAAAAAGCAGAGCAGCTTGCGCCCGAAACCACTGCGCTGAAGCCTGAAATCATTATGGAAAAGCTGGGCAAGCCCGGTCTCCATCCGGAAGGCAGGTTTTTCCCCGACACCTACACCTATGCCAAAGGTTCCAGTGACCTGTCGGTGCTCAAGCGCGCAGCGCGCGCCATGGACAAGCGCCTGGATGCTGCCTGGAGCCTGCGCAGCCCGGACACCCCCTTGAAATCGCCTGACCAGGCGCTGATCCTGGCCAGCATCGTCGAAAAAGAAACCGGCAAGTCGCACGACAGGGCGCAGATTGGCGGCGTCTTCACCAATCGCCTGCGTATCGGCATGCCGCTGCAGACCGATCCGACCGTCATCTATGGCTTGGGCGAACGCTTTGACGGTAACCTGCGCCGGCGCGACCTGCAGGCCGACACGCCCTACAACACCTACACCCGCACGGGCCTGCCACCCACGCCGATTGCCATGCCCGGCAAGGCTGCCCTGTTGGCGGCGGTGCAGCCGGCGCCCACCAAGGCGCTTTATTTTGTTTCTCGCGGCGACGGCACCAGCGAATTCAGCAGCAACCTGGACGAGCACAACCGTGCCGTCAACAAATACATCCGAGGCCGATAAGCACATGACCCACCACGGCCTATTCATCAGCTTCGAAGGGATCGACGGCGCTGGAAAATCGACCCATATCGCCGCTTTGGCCAACGCCTTTCGCGCCGAAGGCAGGGCAGTCACCCTGACACGCGAGCCGGGTGGCACGGCGTTGGCTGAAAAGTTGCGCAGCCTCGTGCTCGACGATGCCATGGACCCGCTCACCGAGTCGCTGCTGATCTTCGCCGCCCGGCGAGACCACTTGGTGCGCGTGATTGCGCCGGCGTTGCTGCGAGGCGATGTGGTGCTGTGCGACCGCTTCACCGACGCGACATTTGCCTATCAGGGAGCAGGGCGCGGCTTTGATAGGAAGGTGCTGACCACGCTGGAGCGATGGGTACAGTCGGATGAGGGGCTGCTGGGTGATCCGGCTGGTAACCAGCCGATGAAGCCGGAGGTTGAAACCGTGATCGAGCCACATTTGACGATCTGGTTCGATCTTCCCCCTGAAGACGCCGCCTTGCGGCTGGCCGGCGCGCGGCTGGCTGACCGGTTCGAGTCACAGCCTTTGGAGTTTTTTCAGCGTGTCGCCCAAGGCTATGCTGACCGCCAGCAGGGCCATCCCGAACGCTTTGCCCGCATTGATGCATCACAAGACAGGGAAGCCGTCTGGCAGGGGGTGCTCCAGGTGTTTGTCGAAAAGGGATGGCTCGAAGGCGCTGCCTTGTCATGAGCGAGATCAATTCCCCCTTGGGTTCTTCTGCCCGCCTGGCGCCCTGGTTGAAAAGGCAGCTGGAAAGCCTGCTGGTGCAGCGTGGCCACGCCTGGCTGCTGGGGGGGCCTTCGGGGCTGGGGCAGTTTGACTTGGCGCTGGCGCTGGCCCGAGCCTGGCTGTGCGAGAAAGCGACTCCGCAGGGCGCGTGCGGCCACTGCGGCAGCTGCCACGCCGTAGAGGTGCATACCCATGCCGACCTTTGCATGCTGATGCCAGAAACCCTGTCGCTTGCGCTGGGCTGGCCGCTGGATGAAAAGACACAAGATGATCTGGATGCCAAGAAGCGCAAGCCCAGCAAGGAGATCAAGGTTGATGCGGCACGCGAAGCCGTCTCGTTTACCCAGTTCACCCGCTCGCGTGGCACGACCAAGGTGGTGCTCGTCTTTCCAGCCGAGCGCATGAACCATGTCACGGCCAACACCCTGCTCAAAACCCTGGAGGAGCCGCCAGGCGCGGTGAAATTCATTTTGGCAACCGAGGCGGCGCACCAGGTACTGCCAACGATACGCAGCCGTTGCCTAGGTCATACGATGGTCTGGCCAGAGTTTGAGCAAGCCTTGGCATGGCTTGGCAGTGAAGCAGCCTTCGTTCAAGGCGATGCAGCGAAAACCTCGAAAAAGCCAGGCGGTCCTGCCGATCCAGCAGCCATGCGGACACTCTTGACAGGGGCTGGTGGACGTCCAGCCGACGCGCTGGCATGGGCACAAAATACGCAGGCCGCCGAGGCCGCCCAGCATTGGCGTGGCTTACCCAAGGCGATGGCGCGGGGCGATGTCAGCAGTTTGGCTGACTGGGCGCCGGCAGCGGCGGTGAATGCTTTGCAAAAGATTTGCCATGATATCTGGGCGGTTCGCATGGGTGCCGCTCCCAGGTTTTTCAGCGCGGTAGATTTGCCTGAATTGGCACCGGTTAAACCAGCCGGCGCCGGGCTGCAGGCATTGGCCCGGTGGTCAAAAGAATTGACCACTATCGCCCGTACTGTGGAACACCCCTACAACCCAGGGTTGCTGATTGAATCCCTGGTAAGTGATGCCCGCGCGGCACTCAATGCCAAGTAAATTGCAAGAAACCTGAAGTCATTTTTATGACGCTTCCTGTCAAACCTTAACTTTAAATTACCGCCATGAGCACAAAACCTGTCCTGCCGGCTGCTGCGGCACCCCGGCCCAGCATTATTCAGTTGGCCCTCAAGGAAAAGGGTGAGCTTTATGCGGCCTACATTCCACTGTTTAAAGACGGAGGGATATTTATTTCGGCCACCCGGCCTTACAAGCTGGGCGATGACGTTTATATTTTGTTGACGCTTCCTGACGACATGCAGCGCTATGCAGTGACTGGCAAAGTGGCATGGATCACACCAGCGCAGGCTTCAGGCAACCGTACACAGGGTGTTGGCGTGCGTTTCGCGTCGGATGACAAATCACGGTCACTCAAAGCCAAAATCGAATCAATACTTGGATCTCACCTGGCTTCAGACTTGGCAACGCAAACCATTTGAACGTTATTTACATATTTTATAGAATAAATGTTTACTGACTCCCATTGCCATCTAAGCTTTCCAGAACTTAAAAACCAGTTGCCTAAAATACGTGAAGCAATGGTCCAAGCCAGGGTGAACAGAGCTTTGTGCATCTGCACGACTCTGGAAGAGTTTGATACGGTTCACCAGCTTGCCACTGGATATGATAATTTCTGGTGCACCGTAGGCGTACATCCAGACAATGAAGATGTTCAAGAGCCCAGTTTCAAAGACTTGGTTGATAGGGCTGCTAAGCCAAAAGTCGTTGGCATTGGTGAAACTGGACTGGATTATTACCGGCTAGGAACGCGCACGGTAGACGATATGGAATGGCAACGTGAACGTTTTCGAGTGCATATTCGCGCCGCCCGGCATACAGGAAAACCACTGGTAATCCATACCCGTAATTCCTCAGGCGACACCTTGACGATTTTGAAAGAAGAGGGCACCAGTTCAGGCCAAGTCCGTAGCGCTCGCGGTGTGTTTCATTGCTTTACTGAAACACAGGCAGTTGCGCGTGCTGCATTGGATCTGGGTTTTTACATTTCGTTTTCAGGCATCGTTACTTTTAAAAACGCTGAAGATATTCGGGAGGTGGCGCGGTTTGTCCCTCTTGACCGTCTTTTGATTGAGACTGATAGTCCTTACCTGGCCCCGATGCCTTACCGTGGCAAGACCAACAATCCATCTTACGTTTCACTGGTCGCGCAGCGTATCAGCGAAATAAGGCAGGAATCTATTGAGATCATTGCTGAAGCAACCAGCCGCAACTTTGAAGCGTTGTTTACAGATATCACTGCATGAATGATTTTTTTAAAAAATGTATTAGCGTCATTTTTTGCCTGGCTGCTTTCACGGCTTCGGGATTTGTGCATGCAGGTGCGTATGAGGATTTTTTCTCAGCTGTCGAGCAAGACAACCCAGGCGCGGTCAGTGCGCTTCTGGCAAGGGGCTTTGACGCCAATACAACCAATCTCAAAGGTCAGACTGGCTTGTACGTGGCATTGACGGAGCCATCCCCCAAAACTGCGCAGGTGCTTGTGGACTGGCCAAAAACGGACGTCAACAAACTCAATGCAAAAAGTGAAAGCGCACTCATGCTGGCGGCCCTCAAAGGGTCCACCAGCATGGTGGAAAAACTGATAAAAAAAGGAGCTGACATCAATAAAACCGGCTGGACACCCTTGCATTACGCCGCTACTACCGGCCAGGCAGCGATTATTAGTTTGTTGCTTGAAAACAGTGCCTACATTGATGCGGAGTCGCCTAATGGCTCCACGCCACTGATGATGGCTGCAATGTACGGCTCAACAGAGGCTGTCAAAGTTCTGCTTCAAGAAGGTGCCGACACCAGCTTGAAAAATCAGCAAGGCCTGACAGCCCTTGATTTCGCACAGCGCAGCAGTCGCCCTGATGCCATAGAACTTATTGCGTCAACCGCAAGAAGCAAGCAGCCGAGGGGAAAATGGTAAGCAAGATTGGATAGGTAAAGCGCAAGCCTTGATCTTCCACGATGTATATTATGTTAAATAATCTATTGCTTCCTACTCGGAATTCGTATTTTTCGAGGTGAAGCCTGCTTAGTTGTCAGTCGTCTTGTCGTTGAGGAAAAAACTTCAGTTAGCCGTGCAATCGTGGCTTCACTTCCCATTTGATGCTGTTGCAGTAAATTTTTAAGCTCATCTAGGTTGGAATTCGATACAGCCAGTGCTTCATGCAATGCTTTGATATCAGCCATTTTTACTGACAGTAATTCTTGAGTTTTTATCAACTCAATTTCATTTGATTTGTTTTCTTGCTGCCAAGCAGCATTAGCCGCTTCGAACTGCTTTTCAGCTGTTTGTTTGTCACTTTTTATTTTTTGGCTTTCCTGCCGCGCCCTGTCAATGTCTTGCATCAATTTTTGATGAGTTGCATCAGCACGCTTTTCGTATTTCTCTCGCTCCTGTGCCTGCATTAATGCTGCTTCTGCACTTCGCCGCCTTTCAACCATGCGTTCATCTTCAACCAACGCAATTTTTTGACAAAGGGATTCAATTTCAGATTCTCGTTTGCTAGCTAGCATCTGAACCTGATTGAGTTGGGACATCAAATCATCTGCTTTCAGCACTGCCATGCGTACAGACTCCTCAAGAGTGGCGTTTTTCGTGATCAGCACTTGTTGCAGCTGAAGAAGTTTTTCTTCTCGCAACTCCAATGCGTGTTTTGATTCATCCAGATCTGCCCTTGCTTGCACTATCTCTTCTTGGGCGTGGGTCTGCCCAATTGACAAGGCCATACGCCAAAGATTTTGCATGTCTTGTTGCAAGGCTTGCGGCATGTCGCTGTTATCTTTTTTAGTGTCGCCTACACCCAATCGCGATGCCAGGGTGGCAAACCATGCCTCAAGCATCGGACTGACAGTATTGGGCGATCCTCGCCCTATCTTTTGGCGTACACGCTCGATGGTGGGTCTGAGGCCTTCAGCAATCAGTGCATCAGCTGCACTCCACACATCTTCTTGTTGAACACCTTTTGTTATTTTTAGTTGCATTTTTAAATTCCATTGGTAATTTACTCACGATAATAAAACATTATCGTGAGTAAATTCTCTAAATTGTATTAAATTAAACATATAACATGCGATATTTAACATCATACCTTACGTAGATGCCAAATCC
>JAQGNK010000272.1 GCA_028291905.1 Polaromonas sp. | reverse complement strand
GTTTGCCCGCAGTCTTCCAGATGGCAAGTTGGCCCAAGCGTGGGCGAAGTTTTTTGAGAGCAAAAACGCTGCATATCTTGCCAGATTATCAAGTCCATGGCGACAGGACCGACCGCATGCAAACCTTGAAAACGGCTACTCAGTCCGAAATCCGCGCGCTGGCCATCGGCTCCATGGAACCCCGGAAATAGTTGCCCGGTGAATCGCCAGGATGCAGGGCCGGTGCGGCCTTGCCGGCACTCAAGCGCCCATCGGTTTTGGCCAGCTTGACCAGGAGACGCAGCCCAGGCTGAAGCCTGAATTGCTCACCAGCAACGCGCCGCGCCGGTAGAGCGCCTGGCCGTCTTCCGGCCGGTCGAGTTTGATGGCCCAGACGGCGCCGCCACCGTCAGCCCACATCACTTTGCCGTTGACCTGGCCGATGGCGTTGAACGCCTGCGCCGGGCTGACCCCCGGCCTGAAGACCACCACCGCATCCTGGCTGACGCCGGGCGGCAGGGCCGCGCCCAGGCCCAGAATGATGACCAGCGCTGCCAGGCTGGCCCCCGCGGCCCTGGTCTGGCCGGAGGAAGAGGAACCGCCGGCCTTGCCCAGCCCGCGCTTTAGCAGATAACCAATCACCACGAACAGCACGCCGAAGACAAAAAACCACGCCAGATCCCAGAGCAGTGGATTCGGCGCATCCATCTTGATGTGGTGAATCCGGGTGATCCAGTGAAAAATCACGGCGTCCAGGATGTTCCAGACGCCAAAACCAATGAAACTGTAGGCGAACAGGTAGCGGTCGGCCTTGTCCAGGGCAAAGTTTCGCCGTGCCCGCCACAGCAGCGCCAGCCCGGCCGCCGCCAAGACATACATCAGCAGGTGGAAAAGCCCGTCGGCCAGTATCTGCATGCGCAGGTCGCGCCAGGGCTCGGCATTGACCGCGCTGAGCAGGTGGTGCCACTGCAGCAGCTGGTGCAAAACGATGCCATCGAAAAACCCGCTCAGGCTGACGCCCAGCAACAGGCCGGCCCACTTGAGTTCACGGGTGAAGGTAAAGAGCGAAGTGGAGCAAGGATGCATGGCAGGATTTTCCAGGGCGGGCGCACGCTTTTGCTGAAGAGGCCAAACAGCCACGGTGAAGAACAAAAAACAATGGCAGAGACCTGCTCTGCCATTGAATGCGCCTCACGGCTGGCTTTTCAGGCCTTTTGTGAACTCTTGTCTGAGCCGCTCGTCACGCCGGCCTTACTTCTTGGCGGCCACCGGGCCTGACTGCTGGGCCATCTGCAGGTGGTGCTGCACCGTGGGCAGCATTTTGGTGGCCATGGCCTTGAGTTCCGGGTCTTTGGCATTTTTCTGCGCTTTTTGCAGCAATTGGACGGTGCGCTGATGGTCGTTGACGCCGACGCGCTTCATGTACTGGGCGTCGAAGGTGTCGCCGGTCATGGCCTTCAGGGCCGTGGCCATGGTCTTGTGCTGCAGGTCGGTGCCGTCGGGCAGCGTCACGCCCTTGGACTGGGCCAGCGTCTGCATCTCTTTGAGCGCTGCGGTGTGGTCGTCGATCATCTGCTGGGCAAATTTCTTCACCTGGTCATTCTGGGATTTTTCCAGCGCCATCTTGCCGGTCTCGATCTCGGCGAAGTTGGCATGCGTGAGGTCGGCCATCATCTTGCTGTCATCGCGCGACACCATCGAGGCCTTGCCGCCGGCATTACCGCCGGCGGCGCGCGGGCTGCCCGATGACGTGACGCCCGCAGCGCCGGTGGCCGTGGTGGAGGCATTGCTCGGGCCGGTGCCGCTGCCGCTGGTGGCGCTGCCCGTGCTGGCGCCGCCAGAGGTGCCGGCGCCAGTCTGCGCGCCAGCGGGCAGGGCCGTGAGCGCCAGCGCGGACACCGCCGCCAGCAGCAGCGACTGGCTGAGCTTGCGGGCGGCGTGGGACGTGTGTTTTTCAGGGGAGGTGGACATGGGGATGACTCCTTGAGCATTCAAATGTAAAAAAAAGAGGCGGCAGGCAGTGAAGCCAGAAGGCGAAGTGTTGGCGTTGCGCCATAAGCGTCCTGCCGGGTTTTTTCTGCATGCAAGGTAGGAAAGCTCTTGCTGAGCTTGCTGCCTGGGCTAGAGCTGTTGGTGCGGGGCGGCAGGTGCCGCGCAACCGCGTCCTACATAGATTTCAAGAGCGGCTGACAGGAGACGCGGCAGGCGCTGTTTACGGTGCCTTTCAAGCAGCCGCACAGGCCATGCGCCTGCAGGCGCAGCCTGGGCTGGCAATCAGAAAAACCCGGAACACAAGACATGAACCACCCATCCGACCGCCCGGCCGAAGAACTGCCGGACAACGCGCAGGCGCCGCTCGGGCCTGATCCTTCCTACGACGAGGTGCTGGACCTTGCTGTTGAATACAGCTTTCCTTGCAGCGATCCCATCGCCGTGCACAGCTCGTGCCGCAGCATTGCCTCGCGGCAGCAGGCCGACCCAAAGCGCAGCCCTGGCGAAGGCGGCGCCTGAGCTGGTCCGAAAAGGCCCTGGCGGCTGGCGCGAAATTGCCCCGAGCTGCCATCATGGCGTGCAGGGCGGCCAGCAGCTTCTCACTACTGAATTCATAGCTGCTTGCGCAGGTACAGCCTGCGCCACAGGCCTGTTTGACCTCAGTAGCTACCGGCCTCAGACACAAAATCCGTCATTCCTGCGAAGGCGGGAACCCAGCCGGAGTTGGGCATGTGTCATTGGATTTCCGCCTTCGCGGGAATGGCGCGGGCATGCACGTCTGAGCCAGGCAGCTCACCAGGCTGTTTGATGCTTGAAATCGGCCCGCTGCCTAAAGCGGATGAACCCCGAATGCCGGAGTCCGCGCACCAGCCGGCGCCTACGCCGCCGGGCTGCCCTGCGTGGGCACCACCAGCATCCAGGGCATGCCGAAGCGGTCGGCGACCATGCCGAAGGACGAGGCATAAAAGGTCGGCCCCAGCGGCATCTGCACCTGCCCGCCCTCGGCGAGGGCATTGAACAGGCGCTCGGCCTCGGCATCGGTCGGCGGCGACAGCGACAGCGAAAAGCCCTGGAACGCCGGCTGGCCCTGGGCGCGGCCGTCGGAGGCCATGAGCTGCGTGTCGCCGATGCGAAAGTTGGCATGCATCACCTTGTCAGGCGGAATCGACGCGCAGCCTTGCCCACTTTGCGTCGCGGACTCGGGCGCGTCGCGAAAGCGCATCAGCACGGTCACTTCGGCGCCCAGCGCGGCCCGGTAGAAATCCAGCGCCTCCTCGCACCGGCCGTCAAAGAACAGGTAGGGTTGAACTTGCATGGGAACATCCTTTCCAAAGGTTTTCAGGGGCTGACGGCGGCTTCGGCGGGCGCGGGCTGGCCCGGGGCCTTTGGCATGGCGCTGGCGTCCATGTATGCCAGCTCCCACAGGTGGCCGTCCAGGTCCTCGAAGCCGTGCTGGTACATGAAGCCGTGGTCCTTCGCCGGATTGGGCGCCGAGCCGCCGGCGGCAAGGGCTTGAGCGACCATCTCATCCACCTTGTTTCGGCTTTCGCACGACAGGCAGACCAGCACCTCGGTGCTCTGGCGGGCATCGGCAATCTTCTTGGGTGTGAAGGTCTGGAAGAAGCTTTCCGTCAGCAGCATCACGAAACTGTCGGGGCCGACATTCATGCAGGTGGCGTTCTGGTCGGTGAACTGCGGGTTGAAGCCAAAGCCGAGCCGGGTGAAGAACGCGACCGACCGGTCGAGGTTCTTCACCGGAAGGTTGACATACATCTGGGTTGCCATCGGTTTTCCTTTCAAGGTACAACATTGAAGAAAGCACAAAAGCGCAGGTTGATGGTCCTGCGGGAGTCTTTAAAAAGAGCCGGCAGACTACAAATGCACCTTTTGTGGACACTGTTCACAAACGATAGCAAAGATAATGGACGCTGTCCACATTAAAAATGCAAAGCCATGCAAGCTGCCTCCACGCCTGCCGCCAAACCGGCCGTTTCACGCGCCACCTACCGGCACGGCGACCTGCGCCGCGTCCTGCTGGAGGCGGGCATTGCGCTGGCGCGCAGCGGCGGGCCCGATGCGGTGGTGCTGCGCGAGGCCACGCGCCGCGCCGGCGTGGCGCCGAATGCGGCCTACCGGCATTTCGACAGCCGCCAGGCGCTGCTGCAGGCGGTGCGCGCCGCCGCCCTGGTGGCGGTGGCAGGCGCCATGCAGGCCGAGCTGGATGCGCTGGCGCCGGACTTGCCGCCCGCCGACTTCGCCCGCGCCAGCGTGCGCGCCGTGGGCACCGGCTACCTGCGGTTTGCCCAGGCTGAAACCGGCCTGTTCCGCACCGCCTTTGCCGCTACCGGCCAGTTTGACCCGGAGGCGCCCGCCCCGGCCACGCCGGAAACGGCCGGGCTGCATCCGTTCGTGTTGCTGAACGCTGCGCTGGACCGGCTGGTCGAGGCCGGCGTGATGCCGGCCGAGCGCCGCCCCGGCGCCGAGTTCCTGGCCTGGTCCGCCGTGCATGGCCTGGCGATGCTGGTGATTGACGGGCCGCTGGGCCAGGCCATCGGCCCGCAGATGCAGCAGGTCGGCCAGCGGCTGCTGGACATGGTGGAAAAGGGTTTGTGAGCCTTGGGCGGGATGCCAGGCCGGCGCGTAGCGTGGGAAGCCGGCGTCAAGGCCGTGGCTTGTTGACGAAACCGATGACCAGCCCCTTGGGGGTGACGGTGATGCTGCCCGGCTGCAGCCCCATGGCCTCGGGCAGCGCCAGGTCCTGCGGCTGCAGCTGGTGCAGCACCACGTCCTGCAGCGCCTGCTCGGCCAGCGCCGGCCCGTAGCTGCCGAGCAGTTCGGCCGGGCCCGGCGGCAGGTCGGGAAAGCGCAGAGCGTTGACCCGCAGCTGGTGCGCCCGGAGGGTCTGGTCGCTGGCTTCGTAGCGCAGGCCGAAATCCAGGTCGAAAGCGCCGCTGTAGCTGCGCCGCAGCGCCGGGCCGGCGGCCTGGACCGCCAGCTCGGCGCCCAGGCGGTTCAGCGCGGGCAGCAGGCGCAGGCGCGGCGCCTGGACATTCAAGTCGATCAGCCCGCCGACCGGATAGCGCAGCGGGAAGCGCCTGGCCACGGCCTGCTGCAGCTGCTCGGCCGAGACGGTGTAGCTGGGCTGGCCGCCGCGTTGATTCGGCAGGGCGGAGCAAGCGGAGCTGCCCAGGGCCAGCCAGAGCGGGGCGGTCAGCAGCAAGCGTCTGCGTTTCATGGAAGTCCTTTCGCTGGCGGGAGGGGTGATTGTGCGCGTGGCGCCTGATTCCGGCCTTTGCGGGAATGACGGCCGATGAGCGTCCAAGCCGCTGGAAATCAGGCCAAAACAGGTGCTGGTGCACTATTTATCTGCGCAGGCAGCTATGAATTCAGTAGCGATTTCCCACCAGCTGCATCAGCGGCTCGACCGGCAGCGGCCAAGCCATCAAGACCGCATCGCAGCCGCGTTACCCCGGCGCATAGCGCTTGAGCAGGTCGCAGAAATGATCGGCCGCCGGCGTCAGCGGCAGGTCGGGCCGGCGGATCAGCACGATGTCGGGCGCGGGCAGTTTTTCCTGGATGTCGATGACCTGCAGCACATCGCGCGTCAGGGCAAATTCGTTCCACTGCACCGGCAGGATCGCCAGCAGGTCGCAGTTTGAGAGCGCGACGATCACCGTCAGCGCCGACTGCGCCTGCAGCATGATGACCGGCGACGGCATCTGGTAGCGGGCAAACAGCGCGTTCAGATCGACCCCGGCATTGAAGTCCAGCGTGGTCGTCGCCCATTCGGCGCCGCCGAGTTCTTTGATCGACCTGGCGCCGGCCATCGGATGGCCCTTGCGGCCCATCACGGTGCGGGTGTTCTGGAACAGCAGCTGCGCCACCAGCCCGTCGGCCGGCTGGCCGCGCGGCGAAGCGCCCAGGTAGAAGTCGATGCTGCCGTCAAGCAGGCCGGCCTCCATCGCCGGGTACAGGCCCTCGATGATCTTCAGCCGCACCCTGGGGTAGCGACGCCTGAACAGCGGCAGCGCCGAGGGCAGCATGCCCATGTGCGGCATGATCGACAGGCCGACCGTGAGGGTGCCGCGCATCTCGCCCTCGGTCTGGTCGAAATCTTCCTGCGCCCGCCGCACCTCGTTGACCACCGCGCTGGCCCGCCGGTGGAACATCCGGCCCGCCGCCGTCAGCACCATGCCCCTGGCCTGGCGCTCGAACAGCGTCACGCCCAGCTCCTTTTCCAGCGCTCCGATGCTGCGCGTGAGCGCCGGCTGGGCGACTTCCAGATGGCGCGCGGCGGCCCGCAGGCTGCCGCGCTCGACCACCGCCACCATGTCGCGCATCTGGTTCAGCTTCATCGATATGTCCTGGTAAACCCGATGCGTTTTTTGCATCGGGTCGTCAATCTTGCCATCTTTTCCAAATCAGCCAGCGCTTTTAAATTCTGTGTTCGGTGAAGTGCAAAGCCCCACGCTTCCAAGATAAACGGACTGGAGACAACAAGCATGACAAATTCGATTTCAGGAAAAACCCTTTCCAGGCGCAGCCGCAGGGCCTGCCTTTCGCGGCTGGTCGCGGGCACACTCTTCGCCGCCGTGCTGGCCGCCGGCGCCGGCGCCGGGCCGGCGCTGGCGCAGGCCTGGCCCGGCAAGCCGGTGCGCCTGATCGTGCCCTTCCCCGCCGGCGCCGCGCCCGACGTGATTGCCCGGCTGGTCGCCGACCGCCTGGGCGCGGCCTGGGGCCAGGCGGTGTTTGTCGAGAACCGGCCGGGCGCCGGCGGCATTCCGGGCATGGCGGCGCTGGTGCGCTCGCCGGCCGACGGCTACACGCTGGGCTTCGTGCCAGCGGCCGTGGTCACCCTGACGCCCGAGCTGTACAAGAACCCGCAGTTCAACATCGACACCGAGCTGACGCCGGTGGCGGCCATCGGCACCAGCCCGATGATGGTCGTGGTCAACGCCTCGTCCGACATCAAGACCCTGGCCGACCTGATCGCCAGCGCCAAGGCGCAGCCCGGCAAGGTCAATTTTGCCGCCGCCCAGACCAATTCGGTGCCGCACCTGACCGGCGAGATGCTGGCCCGCGCCACCGGCATGGCGATGTACACCGTGCCCTACAGCGGCTCGGCCACCGCCACCACCGCCCTGCTGTCCAACGAGGCCGTCATGACGGTCGATGGCCTGCCGGCGCTCACCCAGTACGTCAAAGCCGGCAAGTTCCGGGCGCTGGCGGTGACCTCCAAGGAACGGCTGCCGGGTTTTGACAACATTCCCACCGCCGGCGAAACCGTCAAGGGCTTCGAGTCCATCGGCTGGTTCTCGGTCTATGCGCCGGCCGGCACGCCGGCCAGCGTGGTGGCGCAGGTCAACCAGGACATCAACAAGGTGATCCAGGCGCCCGACCTGGTGGCGCGGCTGGCCGAGCTGGGCGTCTACCCGAAGCCCGGCAGTCCGAAAGCGCTGGCCGAGTTTGTCCAGGGCCAGCGCGCCGCCTGGAAAAAAGCCGTGGCCGAACTGGGCCTGCAGCCGCAGTAAACCGGCAGGGCCCAGCAGCCGCCCCTGGCCGCCGGAGCCCGAGCCTCGTCCAGAAACAGCCCGGCGGCGCCCCAAGGCCGCCATCCATTTCAATTTTTTATAAAAGGAATTCCCCATGACAACACGCAAGAAAGCCCTGGTCACCGGCGGCGCCACCGGCATCGGCCGCAGCGCCGTGCTGGCCCTGGCAAAGGCCGGCTACGACGTGGCCATCAACTACGGCTCCAGCGCCAAGGCGGCGAAAGCGACCGCGCTGGAGGCCGAGCAGCTCGGCGCCCAGACCCTGTGCCTGCAGTGCGACGTGAGCGACGAGGCCGGCGTGCGCCAGATGATGAAAACCATCGAGGAAAAATTCGGCCATCTCGACGCGCTGATCAACAACGCCGGCACCACTTCCAAATGGAAGGTCAAGGACCTGGAAAGCCTGGACCTGGACGAATGGGACCGCACCTTCGCGGTCAATGTGCGCGGCCTGTTCCAGGTCACCCGCGCCGCCGTGCCGCTGCACAAGAAGGGCACCGCGCCCTCGATCGTCAACACCGCCAGCATCGTCGGCATCCGCCCCGGCCCGCAGCCGCTGCCCTATGCGGCCAGCAAGGCCGCCGTGGTCAACATGACCAAGACGCTGGCCTGGAACCTCGGCCCGGAGATCCGCGTCAACGCGGTCGCGCCCGGCTGGATGGAAGGCGCGGTGCCTTTCTTCAGCAGCGGCACGGCGGCGCGCGTCACCTGGAACAGGCCGCGCACGTTGACCGCGAAGGTGCGGTCCCATTCGGCCAGGTCCAGGCTTTCCAGGTCCTTGACCTTCCACTTGGCGGTGGTGCCGGCGTTGTTGACGAGCGCGTCAAGATGGCCGAAGGCCTCGTCGATCTGCTTCATCATCTGGCGCACGGCGGGTTCATCGGACACGTCGCACTGCAGCAGCAGAGTTTGGGCACCCAGTGCTTGCGCTTCGACGGCGAGCGCCTGCGCCGCCTTGGCGCTGGAGGCGTAGTTGATGGCGACGTCGTAGCCGGCGCGGGCCAGGGCGAGTACGGCGCTGCGGCCGATGCCGGTGGCGCCGCCGGTGACGAGGGCTTTCTTTCGTTCGGTCATGGGGGGTTCCTCAGGGTCCAGGATGCGGCGTACTGTACGCTGCGCCGGCCGTCGGGAGTAGATGGCGCATCTGCCTTGGCGATGCGCTGGCTTCATCCCCC
>JAQGNK010000171.1 GCA_028291905.1 Polaromonas sp. | reverse complement strand
TGCTTGCAGCGCTTGATATACCTGCGCTGGCAGCTATCAAACCAATAGCACCGGGCAAAGTCGTGTTCGCGCCGACCGAGCTGCTCAGCCCGGCCCTGAAGCAGCTGCTCGACGTGCGCCGTGTGGTCGGCCTGCGCAATCCGGCGCACAGCCTGGTCAAGCTGATGAATCCGGTCGCCGGCAAGGCGCTCATCGTCAGCAGCTACACCCATCCCGAATACGCGCTGTCGATGGCCGCCACGTTCGAGCTGGTTCAGGCCAATGCCCTGCTGCTGCGCGGCACCGAAGGCGAAGGCGTGGCCGATGCGCGCCGCTCGCCGCAGATGCAGGGCTTCATCAACGGCCAGCGGGTGCTGATGGATGAAGGCGTGAAAGGCACGCTGCCCTCGGTGCCCGACCTGCCGCGCGAAATCGACGCCGCCAGCACGGCTGGCTACATCCGCTCGGTGCTGTCCGGGGCGAGCCCGCTGCCGCCGTCCATCGCCCAGCAGGTGGAACACATCTTGCAATTGCTCAGGCAACTATGAACCACAAATCTCTTTTCAGCGCCACCGGCACCGTCACCCTGGTGGGCGCCGGCCCCGGCGACCCGGAACTGCTCACCCTCAAGGCGGTGAAGGCCATCCAGAACGCCAGCGTGCTGTTCGTCGATGACCTGGTGAGCGACGAGATCGTCGCCTATGCCTCGGCCCAGGCGCGCATCGTCTATGTCGGCAAGCGCGGCGGCTGCAAATCGACGCCGCAGACCTTCATCGACAAGCTGATGCTCATGGCCGCCCGGGAAGGCGAGAACGTGGTGCGGCTCAAGGGCGGCGACCCGTTCATCTTCGGCCGGGGCGGCGAAGAGGTCGAGCACCTGCAGGCCGCCGGCGTGCAGGTCAACATCATCAACGGCATCACCGCCGGGCTGGCCGCCGTGACCTCGCTGGGCGTGCCGCTGACGCACCGCCAGCATGCGCACGGCGTGGTCTTCGTCACCGGCCATGCCAAGCCGGGCGACAGCGGCACCGACTGGCGGGCGCTGGCCGCCACCGCCCACAGCGCCCGGCTGACACTGGTGATCTACATGGGCGTCAGCGGCGCCGGGCGCATCCAGGACGAGTTGCTGACCGGCCTGCCGGCCAGCACCCCGGTCGCGGTGGTGCAGAACGCGTCAATGCCCGGCCAGCGCCACATCATCACCACGCTGGGCCTGCTGGCCCATGACATCAGCCTCTCAAGCATCGCCAGCCCGTCGGTCATCGTGGTGGGCGATGTCATCAGCGGCCTGGCCCAGGCCAGCGCGCATCCGGCGGCCTTCGGCACCGCCTGAAGCGCCCCGGCGCCTCCATGCCCGTGCCCGGCTACACTGCCGGGTTCAAAAAACGCAGTCATGATTTTCCGCCAGAGCGCTATGCTTTCAATAGCTGCCTGCGCAGGTTCCATCTGCGCCAGGGGCTGATTTGATACATAAATTCGATGTGGTGGTGATTGGCGCGGGCGCGGCCGGGCTGTTTTGCGCCGGCCAGGCCGGCCAGCTGGGCTTGCGCGTTTTGCTGCTGGACCACAGCGAGAAGGTGGCCGAAAAAATCCGCATCTCGGGCGGCGGGCGCTGCAACTTCACCAACCGCGATGCGGCGCCGGCCAATTTTCTCAGCGACAACCCGCATTTCTGCCGCTCCGCCCTGTCGCGCTACACGCCGCAGGATTTCATCGAGTTGCTGCAAAAGCACGGCGTGCCCTTCCATGAAAAGCACAAGGGCCAGCTTTTCTGCGACCGCTCGGCCGAAGACATCATCAACCTGCTGCTGGCCGAATGCGACGCCGGCCAGGTCACGCGCTGGCAGCCTTGCAGCATCAAAAGCGTGGTTTGCGCAGACAGTACCAGCGCAGGCAGCTATCAAATCCAGAGCGACCGGGGCTTGATCGAAGCGCCGCAGGTGGTGATTGCCACCGGCGGGCTGTCGATTCCGAAGATCGGCGCGACCGATTTCGGCTACCGGCTGGCCAACCAGTTCAACCTGCGCCTGGTCGAGCCGCGTGCGGGTCTGGTGCCGCTGACCTTCGACGGCGAGCATTGGGCGCCCTATGCCCAGCTGGCCGGCCTGGCGCTGCCGGTGCTGATCGAAACCGGGCCGGCGGACGCTACGCCGAAGCAGCGAAAAAAGGCGGCGGTGTTTGCCGAAGACCTGCTCTTCACCCACCGGGGCCTGAGCGGCCCGGCGGTGCTGCAGATTTCGAGCTTCTGGCGCGAAGGCCTGCCCGTGCGCATCAACCTGGCGCCCGGCACAGACCTGCCCGCCCTGCTGCTGCGGGCCAAGGCCACGTCGAAAAAATTGGTCGCCAACGAACTCGCCGGCCTGGTGCCCAGCCGCCTGGCCGACGCCTGGGCCAGCCAGGACGCCGCCTTGCTGCGGCCGATCTGCGACGCCACCGACAAAGGGCTGCAGACGCTGGCGCAGCGGCTGGCCGACTGGCAGCTCACGCCCAACGGCTCGGAAGGCTATCGAAAGGCCGAAGTGACGGTTGGCGGCGTCGATACCCGCGACCTGTCATCGCAAACCATGGAGTCGAAACAACCCGGCCTGTACTTCATCGGCGAGGTCGTCGATGTGACCGGCTGGCTCGGCGGCTACAACTTCCAGTGGGCCTGGGCCAGCGGCATTGCCTGCGCCCAGGCGCTGGCGGCGCGGCGGGCCGGGCTGGCGCTATGATGCGCGGTTACAGTCGGTTTTCTGACTGCTATAATCTTAGGCTTTGCTAGCAAACCCGCACCTGGCCTGATCCTGATCAGATCAATTAAGGTGCAATTTTTCGGATCAATTCATCAATGACCACCATTCGCGTAAAAGACAACGAACCCTTCGACGTGGCACTGCGCCGCTTCAAGCGCACCATCGAAAAACTCGGTCTGCTGACCGACCTGCGCGCCCGCGAGTTCTACGAAAAGCCAACCGCCGAGCGCAAGCGCAAGAAGGCTGCTGCCGTCAAGCGCAACTACAAGCGCATTCGCGCCATGCAGTTGCCTAAGAAGCTGTACTAATCAGTATTGACTTCTTGCCTCACGGCAGCTCAAGCCCGCAAGAGGACGCTCTGCGGGCTTTTCTGTTTTCTGCGGCATATTTTCCAGTTCATCCATCATCGCTTCAGGAGCACCGCCATGACCCTCAAAGAACAGATCACCGAAGACATGAAAACCGCCATGCGCGCCAAGGACAGCGAGCGCCTCGGCACGATCCGGCTTCTGCTGTCGGCCATCAAGCAAAAGGAAGTCGATGAGCGCGTGGTGGTCGATGACGTGATGGCGGTTGCCATCGTGGACAAGCTGATCAAGCAGCGCAAGGATTCGATCGAGGCATTCCAGAAGGCCGAGCGCAAGGACCTGGCAGACAAGGAAGCGGCCGAACTCGTGGTGCTGCAGGCTTATTTGCCGGCCCGCCTGAGCGCCGGGGAAGTGACGGCATCGGTGAAGGCCATCGTCGCTGATCTGGCCACCGAACTCGGCCGCGCCGTGGGGCCTGCGGACATGGGCAAGGTCATGGGCGCGGTGAAAACCCAGCTGGCCGGCAAGGCCGACATGGGCCAGGTCTCGGCTGCAGTGAAGGCAGCGCTGGCGGGCTAGCCGGCACCTTGCAGCCGCCGACCCAGGTCCCGACAGGTTGCCAGCGGCTTTTACCGGCTGAGTTACTCCACCCGCATCGGGGTGGAAACAGATTCCGCCAATGTTTTTCCAGCGTCCATGTTGTCCAGGAAATCGAGCTTCAGGACATAACTGCCTGCAGGCGGGGACAGCACGGCTTCGGTCTGGCCCTGGGTGAAATCCATTTCCACCGGTTTGCCCCCGCCGCTTTGCGGCGTCACCGTCAGGCGAAAGTGCCCGCTGTCAGCCTGCTTCTGGCTCAGATGCGCCACATTCAGTCCCGACGCCTGGAATTGCACGGTGAAAGGCGATTTGAGCTTGGCATCAGGCGCAATGTTCGGCAGGCTGATGCCTTTCTTGATCAGGCTCGCGGGTTCAATGTCCTTGTTCTTGCGCGTTACCGTGATCTTCAGCGGCTTGCTGTAGACAAAATGCGGCAGGTGCTTGTCATCAGCCAGCAGCAGGCGCAAGGTGTAGTTTCCAGGCTCCAGCGTCAGCACCGTTTCCATCTGCCCCTTGCCGAAGTGCATGTACTGGTCATCAAAAGGCAATGCCTTCTTGAAGTCAAGCGGCAAATCGCGGTTGATCAAAAGGTGATGGTGCCCGCTTTTTCCGCCCTGCGGAACGCTGATGGGCGCCAGGCCCCAGCCGCTTGTCAGTCCAAAAGTGGCGCGAAATGGCGTTTCAATTTTTGCGCCATTTTGCAAGTTGGTGAAATAGGCCTCAGCACCCTTGCGGGCTGGCGCGGCCTGCCACTTGAAGAGCGGTTGAGCACTCGCCTGGTCAGTCGTCTTAGCCGAAAGTGCTGCCGGAGCAGCTTGTGCCATACAGGCCAGTGGTGCCAGGACTGCAAGCGCAGTCACCAGTGCATGTTTTATCGACAATTTAATCTCCTCTGCTTGCCAACATAGGCAACTGATGAGATTACATTTTTTTACTCTAATGCGCTGTAGGAAGTTACCTAATGTTGGCAAATTGCACTGCAAGCAAGCTGTCCGGCAATTGCCGGCCTGGAAAAATAGAGTTGCGTCTGGCCGACGCATAAATCCTGAAGAGATATCGGCCTGACGCCATCGTCTTCAGCTGCCAGCCACCTTCATCCGGTTCACCAGAATCGAGCCCACCGTCTTGGCGCCGTAGTTGTAGGTGTCGGCGCCCACGGCCTGGATGCCCAGCAGCATGTCTTTCAGGTTGCCGGCGATCGTGATTTCTTCCACCGGAAAGGCGATTTCACCGTTCTCCACCCAATAGCCCGAGGCGCCGCGCGAATAGTCGCCGGTCACATAGTTCACGCCCTGCCCCATCAGCTCGGTCACGAACAGGCCCCGGCCCAGCTTGCGCAGCATGGCGTCCAGGTCGTCGTCCTGCTTTGTCTTGCTGCTCGTCAAGATGAGGTTGTGCGAACCGCCAGCGTTGCCTGTCGTGCGCATGCCCAGCTTGCGGGCCGAATAGGTGCTCAAAAAATAACCGGCCACCCGCCCGGCCTCGACCACCTGGCGGGCGCTGGTCTTGACGCCTTCGTCATCGAACGGCGCGCTGCCCTTGCCCTTGAGCAGGTACGGGTCTTCGCTGATGCCGATGTGCTTCGGGAAGACCAGCTTGCCCATGCTGTCGGCCAGGAAGGTGCTCTTGCGGTAGAGCGCGCCGCCGCTAACGGCCTGCACGAAGCCGCCCAGCAGGCCGGCAGCCAGCGGCGACTCGAACAGCACCGGGCATTCGGTGGTCGGAATCTTGCGGCTTTTCAGGCGCGCCAATGCTCGCTCGGCGGCATAGCGGCCGACGGCTTCGGGCGCGGCGAGCTCGCGGAAGTCGCGCATCGAGCTGTACCAGGCGTCACGCTGCATCTGCTTGCCCTTGCCGGCAATCGGCGCCACCGACAGGCTGTGGCGCGAACTGGCATAGCCGCCGCGAAAGCCCTTGGTGTGGGCGCTGAAGAAATGGCTTTGCTGGGCCGACACGCCGGCGCCTTCGCTGTTGGTGATCAGCCGGCTGGTCTGCAGGGCGGCGGCCTCACACTGCAAGGCGAGCTGGGCGGCTTGCTCGGAGGTGACGGTCCAGGGGTGGAACAGGTCGAGCGCGCGGTGCTCATGGGCGATGTCCTGCTCGTCGGGCAGGCCGGAGGTTTCGTCCTCGGCGGTGAAGCTGGCGATGTCGTAGGCTGCCTTCACCGTCTGCTGGATGGCAGCTTTTGAAAAATCGCTGGTGGCCGCGTTGCCGCGCTTCTTGCCGACATAGACCGTGATGCCCAGCGATTTGTCGCGGTTGCGCTCGACCGACTCCAGCTCGCCCTTGCGCACGCTGACCGACAGGCCGCAGCCTTCTGACGCCTCGGCGGCGGCGTCGGTGGCGCCGAGCTTCTTGGCATGCTTGAGCGCGGTATCGACCAGGTCTTCGAAAAAGTCGCGGTGGTAGCTGAAACCGGCTTCGGGCTGGCTGGTTTTCTTTGGGGAAGTCGCGCGGGGTGAACGGGCTGTGGTTTTTTGGGTCATAGGGGTAGCTATGATACTGACTGCTATGAACAACAAGACTCCCAAGGCCATCAAAGGCTACTGGTCCAACGGCCGGTTCGTGAAACCCGAAGAAATCGCGCTCGAAGAAGTCGGGCCGCCGAGCAAGACGCAGCTCAAAGCCGAGGCCGGCGAAAAGCAGGCGCTCGGCGAAGCGCTGCTGACGCTGCGCGCCGACCTGATGGCGCGGCTGGACCTGCCTGAAAAGCTGCTCGATGCGATTGCCCAGGCCAAGAAAATCACCAACTTCGAGGGCCGGCGCCGCCAGATGCAGTTCATCGGCAAGCTGATGCGCCCGCTCGACTGCGACCCCATCCGTGCCGCCATCGACGAGCAGGCCAATGGCTCGGCCGACCTGACGCTGGCGCTCCACCTGGCCGAGCAGTGGCGCGACAAGCTGATCGCGTCCGACGAGATGCTGAGCGACTGGCTCACCGCCTACCCAGCCACGGATTCGCAACAGCTGCGCGCCCTGATCCGCCAGGCGCGCAAGGACATTGCCAAGCTCGAAATTCCGGGCGAGGCGCCGCGCCACGGCAAGGCCTACCGGGAAATCTTCCAGCTGGTCAAGCTGGCAATGAGCCAGGAATCCTGAACATGGCTGAAGCGAACGATGCAGGCCATGACGCGGTAACCGTCGGCATCGTCTCGGTCAGCGACCGTGCTTCTACCGGCGTGTATGTGGACAAAGGCCTGCCTGCGCTGAAGGAATGGCTGACGCGGGCGCTGCAAAACCCCATCATTTTTGAAGAGCGGCTGATTCCCGACGAGCAGGACGGCATCAGCGCCGCGCTGATCGAGCTGGTCGATGCCGGCTGCTGCTTGGTGCTGACCACCGGCGGCACCGGCCCGGCCCTGCGCGACGTGACGCCCGAGGCCACGCTGGCCGTGGGCGACAAGGAAATGCCCGGCTTTGGCGAGCAGATGCGGCAGATCAGCCTGAAGTTCGTGCCCACCGCCATTCTGTCGCGCCAGGTCGCGGTGATTCGCGGCAAGAGCCTGATCCTGAACCTGCCCGGCCAGCCCAAGGCGATTGCCGAGACGCTCGAAGGGCTGAAAAACGAGGCAGGCGAATCGGTGGTGCCGGGCATTTTTGCCGCCGTGCCTTACTGCATTGACCTGATCGGCGGGCCGTACCTGGAAACGCATGACGACGTGTGCAAGGCGTTTCGGCCAAAAAACGCGATCCGCACGCCAAAATAGGCATCAAAACAGGCTCCAGCGCATAGAGTATCTGCGCAAGCAGCTATCAAAAAAGTAGCATTCTTGATCTGAACGCCAGCCCCGGCTACTTGCCCACCAGCTCGTTCAGCCTGTCGGCTTCAAAGTTTTCCTGCAGCGCGGCGTCTTTTGGCACGCAGTTCTTTCTTTGGACGGTCGAGGCCTCGGACAGCTTTTCAATCGCCTGCCAGAGCAGCGCGATCTGGTGCTCCTGGCCCGAGGCGTTGTCGATCAGGCCGCGCAGCGCCTGGCTCAGCGGGTCGTCGCTTTGCGTCACGCCATAGGCTGAAAAGCCCATCTGGCTGGCGGCCTGCTCGCGCTTGACTTCGGCGCCGGCCTGGATCACCCGCGCCGGATTGCCCACCGCCGTCGCGCCCGCCGGCACCGGCTTGACCACCACCGCATTGGAGCCGATCCTGGCGCCGTCGCCAACGGTGAAACCGCCCAGCACCTGCGCGCCGGCCCCCACCACCACGTTCCTGCCGAGCGTCGGATGGCGCTTGGTGCCCTTGTACAGCGCGGTGCCGCCCAGCGTGACCCCGTGGTAAATCGTGCAGCCGGCGCCGATTTCAGCGGTCTCGCCGATCACCACACCCATACCGTGGTCGATGAAGACGCAGCCGGCAATCTGCGCGCCGGGATGGATCTCGATGCCAGTCAGCCAGCGTGAAATATGCGAGATGAAGCGGCCCAGCCATTTGAAGCCGTGCGTCCAGCACCAGTGCGCGCGCCGGTGCATCACCAGCGCATGCAGGCCGGGGTAGCAGGTCAGCACCTCCCAGCGGGTACGGGCGGCCGGGTCGCGTTCGAGGATGCACTGGATGTCGGAGCGGAGTCTGGAGAACATGGTGAGCCAAGTTTAGGAGGCGGCTGGCGTGTCGGCTGGCGCGGGCGCATTGCCCTCGGCAGGCAAAGCCTTATCGGGCGATGGGCGCGCCAGCATGGCCTTGGCGACGCCGCGCAGGATGTGGATTTCTTCCGGGCTGAGGCCGGCGCGGTTGAACAGCTGGTTCAAGCGCGGCATGAGTTTCTTGGGCGATGCCGGGTCCAGGAATCCGATGCCGATCAGCGCCTCTTCCCAATGCCTGAGCATGCCGCTGACGGCGGCCGCATCGGCCAGCCGGGGCTCCGGGGCGGCCGCC
>JAQGNK010000149.1 GCA_028291905.1 Polaromonas sp. | reverse complement strand
ATGGCGCGCGCTCGAGCGGATCGTGTTGAGCTGCTTGTCTTGTTCGACCGTCAGTGGCCCGGGCAGTTTCATCAGCAGCGTGCCGGTAAAGCCGAGGATGGCGTTGAGCGGCGTGCGCAGCTCGTGCGACATGGTGGCCAGGAACTCCGACTTCATGCGGTTGGCATGCTCCAGCTCGATGTTCTTTTCCTGCAGGGCGCGCTCGAAGCGCTTGCGCTCGGTCACGTCGCGCGCCGCTGCGAAAACGCCCTGCAGCTTGCGGTCGCGGTCCTGGAAGGTCGCGGCGTTGTAGGACACCACGGTTTCCTCGCCGTTCTGGGCGCGTACTGTCAGCTCGTAGTTGCTGACCTTGTGCTCGGTCAGCACCCGCTTGATGGCGGCGTCGGCCCGCACCGGGTCGGTGAAAAAGTTCTTGCAGGGCGCGCCGATCAGCTCGTCGCGGGTGCGGCCGGTCAGCGTCATCATCTGCTGGTTCACGTCGGAGATATAGCCCTGCGGGTCGGTCATCATCAGTGCGTCGATGTTCGATTCGATCAGCGAGCGGGTGTAGAACTGCTGGTCGCGGAGCCGCTGGTCAAGCACCGCCTGCGCCGCCTCGACTTCCTTGCGGGCCGTGTTGTCGGTGCCGATCAGCAGGTAGCCGATGATGCCGTCCTGCGCATCGCGCAGCGCGGTGACCGAGACCATCGCCGGAAACCGGCTGCCGTCCTTGCGGATGTAGGTCAGCTCGTAGATGTCCTCGATGCCGCGCGAGGCCTTGAACACCAGCGCCTCGAAGCCCGGCGTGATCGGGGTCCCCAGCTCAAGGCTCAGGGCTTCGGCCCGCGCGATCAGCTCCTTCGGGTCCGAGATGTCGGCCGGGGTGACCTGGTTGACGACCTCCGAGGCGGCATAGCCCAGCATGCGCTCGGCGCCCACGTTGAAAATCTGGATCACGCCTTTCTCGTCGGTGGCAATGCTGGAGAAGTTGGCGCTGTTGTAGATGGCGTCCTGCAGCGCGCCGGTCTTGATCAAGGTGGCCTGTCGCCGGAATTCCAGAACGCCGTCAGCGCCTGCGTGTTTTTCTGTAATGCCGTCGGCAATATCTTTTTTCAACCTGAAACTCCTTTGCGTAGAACCCGTCAGCCAGCGCGCCTGCGCAAGGCGGCGCGCTGCCAGGAAGCCAAGCTCGCGGATTGCCGCCTGGACTGGCACTGAAACGCGAGCAGGCCGGCGGCAAGGAGGAGATGAATGAAACAAATGTATCAGCACCGGGTTGGTTCTGCATGCCTATCGTACCGGCTGTGCGGGGCTTGCTGAATCCGCTCAGCCAGGCCAGCGCACCATGCGATTGACGCTATCTGCAGGCCGCCGGCAAGAATCCACCGGGCCAGACCCCGAGCCGGATCATTGATTTGCCCGCACCTGTGCGGCAGCGCTGGCCTGCCGGGCTGCGATCTGCGCCACCAGCGCGTCGTCCAGGTAGTGCGGTCCGTCGAAAAGATAGATCGGGTAGCCCTGGTAGCTGGCCAGCTGCGGCGCCAGCTCGTCAATCGTGGCGCTGCGAAAACCGCCGCCCGGCTTGGGGCGAAACGCTTCGGCAATGACCCGCACCCGGTGCTTGCCGAACTGCTTTGAAAGCACGTCGGCATAGTGCCGCGCCACCTTGGCCTCACGGGCATGCACGCCCACTCCGTCCTGGAAAAACAGGCCTACGTCGGGCGGAAGCCACTGCTTCAGGCCTGTGGCCATAACCTCCGGCCCGACATTGGCGCGGTCGTAAATGCTGATCCAGAGAGGACGCGGCAGCCGGTCCAGCATCGGGCCCAGCATCGGCGCCTCGGCCCAGCTCGGGTCGATTTCCAGCGGAAAATACCAGCCCGCCACCTTCAGCGGCGTCGGCTGCGCGGCCAGCACGAGCGAGGTCGCCAGCAGGCCGGCCATGTCCGCCCGCGCGGCTTTTTCATCGAAGCGGCCCGCCAGGCCCAGGATCACCGTGCTGGCCCACGGCTCGCCGGCAATTCGCTGCCACGGCGGCAGGGGCGAGACCGTCGGCAGCGTGCCGTTAGGGATGAAGGCCATGCCGTCCACCGCCGTCCACTGGACCAGCAGCTCGGTCGCGCCCAGCTGCTGCCACTTGCCCTCTGGCGCCAGCGTGGCGTTGTCGGGCTGCCAGACCGTGCCGGCAATCGGCGGAATGACGGCCGGGCGCTCGCTGCAGCCGCCCAACGACAGCAGCACGGCCAACAAGAAAAGCAGGGGTTGCCACATCATGAAATCAGTTTAGCCGTGACAAGCCCGGCCTTGTGCCAGGAGTTACCGCTGGGTTTGATTCGTTACATGCGCCTGGGTACAGTGGGTAGCCTGCCAAACGCCTCCAGATGCCGCCAGGCGCGGCCGGGCAGGGGCCGATAATCAGCCGCTTTCATGCCATTTGTGCTTTTCCCTTGGCTACCCACCTGATCGACCCCATGCCGCGCCAGCCCGACGATCCGCCCTTCGGCGATTTCCAGGCGCTGCAGCACAACTTGCCTTTCGTGCTGGAAGACGGCGCTACCCGCTCGCTGCACTTCACCCGTGGCGAGCTGCAAAGCCGCATGCTCACTGAAAATCCGTGGCAGCTGGCGGTGGACTACACCCGCACCATGATGGGTTTTTTGCTGTTCAACCCGGCGCCCGCGCATATCGGCATGGTCGGGCTGGGCGGCGGCTCCCTCGCCAAGTTCTGCCACCGCTGGTTGCCGGCCAGCCGCATGACGGTGCTGGAGATCAACCCGCATGTGATTGCGCTGCGCCGTGATTTCCAGGTGCCGGACGACGACGCGCGCCTGCAGGTCATCGCTGCCGATGGCGCTGTGTACCTGGCTACCCAGGCGCTGCAGTGCGACGTGCTGCTGATCGACGGCTTCGACCAGGGTGGCCAGCCCGCCGCGCTGTGCTCCCAAGGCTTTTACGACGACTGCCATGCCGCGCTGACGGCCGGCGGCGTGCTGGCGGTCAACCTGCACCACGACGACCCGGACTACCCGTTGCTGCTGGGGCGCATCAGCCGCAGCTTTGGCGGCAACGCGGTGGAAATCCTGAATCCCGACAAGAGCAACAGCATCGTGTTCGCCAGAAAAGGCCCGGTGATTTCGCCGCGCAGCCTGAGCCTGTCGGCCAGCCTGGCCAGGCTGCAGGCCGAGGCGCGGGGGCAGCTCAAGGCGGAGCTGGCGCGGGTGCTTTGGGAGATGAAAGACCTGGTGGCGGGGGAGGCTGGCTGAGGCGAGATTGGCCTGGGCTGCAATGGCTGTCGGTTGGGTATTCCAGGGCTTTTCCGTTTGTGCTGCCTGGGGCTTGCGACAAAGAAGTTCTACTATTAAGAATCATCAAATCCGCTTACTTTTGAAAAGGAAATTGCGCAATGAATTTTTTAATGCGCTGTGTCAGCATACTCATCATTGCAGTGCTTGCTGGGTGCGCTGTGGTGCCAGAGGCTGCGCCTCGCTTTAGTTCTGCGCCAGCTGCACCTGATGGTTACGCAACCATCTACCTCTACCGGCTAGGTGCGCCCCCATACACAAGTGACATAAAACTGAGCATTGCTGGAAAGCCTGTTCTGAATGCACCTGAACAGGCATACACATGGGTATTTGTCCGCGCAGGAACTCACACAGTATTTGCAGAATGGCCTGGAGAGTTTCTAGCGCCGAAGAAGTGGTCTGATGCCTTCGCCACTCATGCTTTTGAACCAGGAAAGTCCTATTATTTTCGCGTAGCAGGCAACGTCGAATTAGCTTCCGGTGGTTTCTTTTCTTCAGGTGGCATCTTGCGCAAGAGCTACCTTGCACAGTTGCCAACAGATGCAGGAATAGCACAACTCATCGCATGCTGTCGTTATATGCAATCCGCGAGCGAACGCGTGGAATAGCGCTCACTCTTAATTGAGCAGACAAGCAAAGGTGGGATTTTTTATATCGCTTCGGCTATTTATTGGCGCCGTTGCGTAGTGCTCAGGTCAAACCTTAAACAGCAACCCCAGAAGTGCAACGCCAAAGAAAGAGCCCCAGCCAATCGACTGTGGCCTTTTCAAGTCAGCTGTCAGCGGTCCATGCCAAGCAAGCAGAGCCCGCATCCCACCACTTGCGGCCTTGTCCGACGCCCCGCCCGCCCCGGCGCAGTCAAACTGGCGCCTCTTCCAACTCCTCGAAAGCCACCACATGACTGAAAAATCCGCCTCCGTCCATTGGGAAGGCCAGGGCAAAAAAGGCCAGGGCCAGATCAGCACTGACACCGACGCGCTCAAGAAATATCCCTACGGCTTCGGCAGCCGCTTTGAAGACGACCGGCGCGGCACCAACCCCGAGGAACTGCTGGGCGCGGCGCATGCGGCCTGCTTCACCATGGCGTTCTCGTTCGCCTGCGACAAGGCCGGCTTCGCCACCGAATCGGTCGATACCCAGGCCAAGGTGCGCCTGACGGCCCAGGGCGACGGCTTTGTGATCGACCGCATCGCGCTCACGCTCAAGGCGGTGGTGCCGGGCATCGACGAGGCGAAATTCCAGGAAATCGCCGAAGCGGCAAAGAAAGGCTGCCCGCTGTCCAAAGCGCTGGCCAGCGTGCCCGAGATCACGCTGGTCGCTACGCTCGGCCAGGCTTGATGACTCCCGATAGCCCAGACATTGCCATGAAGCAGAAAACCAATTTTTCCTTCGAGGTGCAGTACCTCGCCAGCTCCGACCGGAGCCAGGACCATCTCACGGAGGTGATGGCGACCCTGGAGCCTTCGCTGCTGCAGCTGTTCACGGCCCAGGACGGCAAGGCCAGCGTGGTAGTCAGCAACAGCCACAAAGGCAGCTCCAACAAGATCGTCGAGTTGACCACCAGCTTGAAAGACAGCCAGGTCGTTGAAATCCTGCAGGCTTTTGCCGAGCAGAACGGCGTGGCGGTGTCGGCGCTGGAGTAAGGGGCGCGGCAGGTTGGGCCTGCTGCCTGATGCAGTTATTTTTAGATCAAAAATGGCTGCAGCGCAGACATTGCTTGCGCAAGCTGCTACTGATTAAATAGCGAAAGATAGTCGCTCAGCAGCTTGCCGGTCGGGCGTGATTTTGCGCTGGCCGGGCGCCGCAGCCTGGGTTTCAGGCAGCGGCCAGCAACGCCCGCAGCCGCTGCAGGGCATGGATCACCGTACTTTTCCGCACTGCAGCGCGGTCGCCCTCAAACAGCCGCATCTCGGTCACCACGCCAGCCGGCGTGGCCCAGCCGAACCAGACCGTGCCGACCGGCTTGTCCGCACTGCCGCCGCCAGGGCCGGCCACGCCGGTCACCGCGACCGCCGCCATGGAGCGGGAATGCTGGAGAGCCCCCTGCGCCATGGCCCGCGCCACGGCTTCGCTGACAGCGCCATGCTGGTCGATCAGCCCGGCCTCGACGCCCAGCATTTCGGTCTTGGCTTCATTGGAATAGGTGACAAAGCCGCGCTCGAACCACTGGCTGGAGCCAGCCAGGTCGGTGCAGGCGCCGGCGATCAGTCCGCCGGTGCAGCTTTCGGCGGTGGCCACCAACCAGCCCTTTTTCATTAAAATATCAGCCAAATCGGCCACCAGCGCAGGCAGATCATGCGCAGACAGCTCTTGTTTTGATAGCAAATCGGTCACCAGAAGAATCTCCACAAGGCGATCACCATCAGCGTGCAGCCGGCGGCGACCAGGTCGTCGAGCATGATGCCGAAGCCGGCCCAGGTCCAGACATGCCGCTTGTCAGCCACTTCCAGCTCGTGCGTCAGCCGGTCCGCCCAGCCGACCGGGCCGGGCTTGGCGGCGTCGAAGTAGCGAAACAGGGCGAACGCGATGGCCTGGCCCCAGAAGCCGGTCGGCATGACCAGCCACAGCACCGCCCAGAAGGCCACGATTTCATCCCAGACGATGCTGCCGGGGTCGAGCACCCGCATATTGCGTGCGGTGATGGTGCAGACCCACCAGCCCAGCGGAATCGACGCGGCGAGCAGCCAGCCGATCTCGGCCTGGGTCAGCCAGCGCTGCAGCAGCAGAAACGACAGCCAGGCCCACAGCGTGCCGGCGGTGCCGGGTGCCATCGGGCTCAGGCCCGAGCCAAAGCCCAGGGCGATGAAATGCGCCGGATGCGCCAGTAGGAATTTGGCGCTGGGCCGCAGCGGGGAGGGCGCCGCCACGGGCACCGCCAGCGGCGCCAGGACCGGCATCTGCAGCGGCATGACAGGGTTCTCGGGGTTGTCGAAAGGCGGTTCGTGGTCAGGCATGGCCGGATTATCCCGAAGATGCACGGTCTGCAACATCGGCGGGCTCCGCCATGCCGGCCAGCCATTCGGCCCAGTAGTCGATGCAGGCCCGAATCTTCGGCAGGCGCTGGCGTGTCTGCAGCATCACGGCATAGATCGGAATGCGTTCGTCGGAAAACTGGCCCTGCAGCAGCGGAACCAGCCGGCCGGCGCGCACCAGCGGCTGGGCCATCAGCTCGTTGAGCTGCGCGATGCCGACGCCGTGCAGCACCAGGCTCAGGTGCAGGGCCGAGCTGTCGGTGCGGGTATGGCCGCCGACCTGCAGCGCCTGAGCGTTGGCTCCTTCGCGCAGTGCCCAGCGGTTCAGGGCCGGGCTGGCGCTGTTGGCAATCAGGCGGTGCTGGTGCAGGTCCTCCGGCGTGGTCGGCGTGCCGAACGCGGCCAGGTAGTTGGGCGCTGCGTACAGCGTGCGGCCGTGCGTGCCGATCTGGCGCGCCACCAGCGTGTCGTTTCTCGGGGTGCCGGTGCGGATGGCGATGTCGATGCCGTCTCGCGCCATGTCGGCCAGGCGGTCGTCGGCGTTGATGTCCAGGTGAAGCTGGGGGAAGCGCCGGTACAGGCCGCCCAGGCTGGGCGCCACCAGGCACTCGGCCAGCAGGGCGCTGACGCTGACGCGCACCCAGCCGCTCGGGCTGCTCTGCTTGCCGTTGATCTCGGCCGCCAGCTCCGCCGTGCTGTCGAGCAGGCGCCGGCCATACGCCAGGAAGGTGTCGCCTTCGTCGGTCAGGCTCAGGCCATGCGTGCTGCGGTGGAGCAGCCGCACGCCGCAGCCCGCTTCAAGCCGTGCCAGCGAACGGGTGACCTGGCTGACCGGCACGTCGCGTTCGCGAGCAGCGGCCGACAAGGTGCCCAGCTCGGCAATCCGGGTGAACAGGGCGATGTCGTCTAGCTGAAGCTGCATGGGGTGATTTTGCGGCTGGTTTTGCAAAAACTGCAAAACCTATATCGATTTTTTGCGGTTTCCCAGGACGGGCTACCTGCATAAAGTAGGGGCTCCAGCAAATTTTGCTCCTTTTATTCAGGAACCCATCCATGCCCACCTTGCACCTCAAAATCTCGCCGCCCGGGCACCACCCTGAGCGTTGTTCAGCGCTGGCAGAAGAACTCACCCGCCTGACGGCGCTGCATCTTGGCAAGCACCCGGAGGTCACCGCCGTGATGATTGACGAGCTGCCCGCCGTGCGCTGGCATGTGGGTGGCCGCGCGGTGCAGGCTGCCACCGCCTTTCTGGAGATCAGCATCACCGCCGGCACCAACACGGCGCAGCAAAAGGCGGACTTCATCGCCGCCGCTTTCGACGCCTTGCAGCAGCGGCTGGGGGCGGGCGGGCTGCTCGAGCCCGCCAGCTACGTCATCGTGCGGGAAGTGCCAGCGACTGACTGGGGCTACGGCGGCCAGACCCAGGCGGCGCGCAAGCTGAGCCGTGCATCCGCTGCCCAGTCCGCTGGATCGCCCATGGCGCGTGCGGGCCGGCAGCCGCCGCTTCAGCCGAAGTGGTCGAACGAGGCGTAGCTGCCGGGCACAGCCTGGCCCTGGGCGTTGACCAGCCGCAGGCCGGGTTGGGCGTCGATGCGGCCGATGCGCGTGACCGGCGTGGCGGCTTGGCGTGATGCCGCCTGCACCGCGCTGCGAGCCGACACTGGCGCGGTGAAGGCCAGCTCGTAGTCGTCGCCGCCGGCCAGCACGCATTCGAGCTGCTTTTTCAAGGAAATAAGGCCTGTAGCGCAAGTATCGTCTGCGCAAGCAGCTATCAAAGTAATAGCGATATCGGTGTCGATGGTGGCGCCGACGCCGGACTGCTTCAGGATGTGGCCGAGGTCGCCGAGCAGGCCGTCGCTGATGTCGAGCGCTGCCGTGGCAATGCCGCGCAACGCCTGGCCCAGCGCGACGCGGGGCGTGGGCCGCTCCAGCCGCAGCCTGGCTTGCGCCAGCAGGTCAGCGGGCAGGCGCAAGCGGCCGCGCAGGGCGTCGAGCGCCAGCCGCGCATCGCCCAGCGTGCCGCTGACGTACACGTCGTCGCCGGCTTTGGCGCCCGAGCGCAGCAGCGCCTGGCTCTTGCCGCCCACTACGGGCACCTCGCCGAACACGGTGATGCAGATATTGAGCGGCCCCTGCGTGGTGTCGCCGCCGACCAGCTCGCAGCCGTGGACGTCGGCCACGGCCAGCAGGCCGCGTGAAAATTCTGCCAGCCAGGCCGCATCGACTGTCGGGAGCGCCAGCGCCAGCGTGAACGCCACGGGCGTGGCGCCGCAGGCGGCCAGGTCGCTCAGGTTGACGGCCAGCGCCTTGTGGCCCAGGCTGAACGGATCGACGCCGGCGAAAAAATGCCGGCCCTCGACCAGCATGTCGCTGGAGATAGCGAGCTGCATGCCCGGCGCGGGCTGCAAGAGCGCGCAGTCGTCTCCCACGCCGAGCGCGGCGCGTCTGGCCGGGCGCGTGAAGTAGCGCGCAATCAAGTCGAATTCACCCATGGCGGCCAAGCATACAGGCTGCGCCGGCGCGGGCTCTGGGCATATGGCTGGCGCTTGCCCGGCCCGGTTGCGTCACGAAACTGACACCCTTGCTGCCTACAGTGCGACGGTGCTTTCCCTCCCACCTTGCCTGCCGTCCTGAAAAGAGTCGCATGATGAAAAAAAGTTTTGTTGCCGCTGCCGTCGTGTCGTTGATGGCCGGCGCCGCGCTGGTCGCTTGCGGCGGTGACGATGGCATCACGGTCCCCGCGCCTGTTGCGCCGGCCGCGCCCTTCACCATCAAGGTCATGGGCTTCAACGACTACCACGGCACGCTGGAGTCGCCCGGCACGTTCAGCGAAACCACCGCGGTGCCCGCCGCCAGCCGTCCGCCCGTGGGCGGCGCCGAATTCATGGCGGCGCATGTCGCCAGCCTGAAAAAGAAGAACCCGCTGAACGTGGTGGTCGGCGCGGGCGACTCGATTGGCGCCTCGCCGCTGATCTCTTCGCTGTTTTTCGACGAGCCCTCGGTCGAAACGCTCAACCGCATCGGCCTGGAATTCAACGCGGTCGGCAACCATGAATTCGACAAGGGCTCGGCCGAGCTGCTGCGCCTGCAAAACGGCGGCTGCAAGACCACCGCCGGCGCCACTGACCCCAACAGCTGCAAGGGCGCGGCAGCCGGCACGCCGGTGCCGTTCGAGGGCGCCAGGTTCAAGTGGCTGTCGGCCAACGTGATCTCGACCGCCACCGGCAAGCCGCTGCTGCCGGCCTATGGCGTCAAGACCTTCAACGGCGTCAAGGTAGCCTTCATCGGCATGACGCTCAAGGCCACGCCGACCATCGTCACGCCGTCGGGCGTGGCCGGGCTGGAGTTCCGGGACGAGGTGCAGACCGTCAATGCGCTGATTCCCGAGCTGAAGGCCGCCGGCATCGCCTCCATCGTCGTGCTGGTGCACGAAGGCGGATTTCAGACCGGCACGCTGGGCGACATCAATGGCTGCGAAGGCCAGCTGGCCGGCTCGGCGATTGCAGGCATCGTCAAGCAGTTCGACAACGCGGTCGACCTGGTGGTCAGCGGCCACACCCACGCAGCCTACAACTGCATGCTGCCCAACGCGGCGGGCCGCAGCATCTCGGTCACTAGCGCCAGCTCCTTCGGCCGGGTGCTGACCGACATCGACGTGACGATTGACCCGGCCACCGGCGACGTCACCAAAACCCTGGCCACCAACCGCCTGGTGGTGCGCAACGACCCGGCCATCACCGCCGACACGGTGGTCGAGAAGATCGTGGCCGGCTACAAGGCGCTGGTCTCGCCGCTGGCCAACAGCGTCATCGGCGCCATCAGCGCCGAGCTGCCCAACAGCCGCACCGACGGCGCCTGCAACATGCCCGCCGGCAACCTCATTGCCGACTCGCAGCTGGCGGCCACCCAGCCGGCCGGTTTCGGCGGCGCCGTCATGGCCTTCATGAACGGCGGCGGCGTGCGCAGCCCCGGCTTCACCTTCGCCGCCAGCCCCGCCGGCGAGGGCAACGGCAATGTGACCTACGGCGAGGCCTTCACCGTGCAACCCTTCGGCAACAGCCTGGTCACGCTGTCATTGACGACGCAGAACATCAAGGACTTCCTGGAGGAGCAGTTCGCCGGCTGCCTGGGCCAGTCGCCGACCGCCACCCGCTTTGCGATTCCTTCGGCCGGCTTCAAGTACACCTGGGACGGCGCTAAGGCCTGCGGCGCGCGCGTCAGCAATGTCACCTTACGCAGCAATGGCAACGGCGCCACGCTGGAAACCCTGGTGGACGCCAGCGGCGCGGTGCAAAACCCCGCCAAGTCCTACCGGGTGACGGTCAACAACTTCATGGCCGACGGCGGCGACGGCTACGCCACCCTGGTCAAGGGCACCAACCGCATCGGCGGCGCGCAGGACATCGATGCGCTGACGGCCTACCTGGCCGATTTCAAGGCGCCTAAGCCGCCGTATGCGCCCGGCGCCAACGTGCTGGATGCGGGCACGCTGCGCATCAACCGCGTCGGCACCAGCGCCACCTGCCCCGGCGGCGCCAACGTCAATCCGTGAGGGTGCCAAGGCAAGTGCATGCCCAAGCCAGGGCGTTGACACCTGGTCTGGGCCTGCTGCTGGCCCTTCTCCTGCTGGCAGGCGCAGTGGGCAGCGCAGGGGCGGCGGGGACGGCCAGCGACGACCGGCTGCGCCAGTTGATGGAACGGGTGCGGCCCCAGCCGTCGCCTGCAGAGGCGGGCAGCCAGGCGGTTCGGGAGGCGGCGGCAGTGCCTGCGGCCCGCCTGGAGGAGCGCGCCGGGCTGCTCAAAAAAGGTGAAGCCGCGCTGGCCCGGCTCGACGTGACCGGCGCGCTCGACGCGTTCGAGCGCGCCGCGCTGATCCTGCATGCCGCCGACACCGAGATCGCCCTGGTGCGCGGCCATATGCAGGCCGGCGACTACCGGCGCGCGCTGGCCTTTGGCGCGCATACCGCCGGCGCCCATCTCGATGTCATCGGCGGCTCGCTGCTCTACGCCTGGCTGCTGCACGCCGGCGGCCAGCCGGTGCTTTCCCAGCGCCTGCTGGACGGCGCCGAAGCCCGCCTGCCGGGCAACCCGATGCTGCAGGCGGTGCAGGCCCAGCTGCGCTCGGGCGCGCCCAGGGCCAGCGGCCAATTGCTGGCGCTGCCGACGCGGCTGGCGCCGTATGGCGACGCCAGGGGCTTGCCGGATGCCGCCCGCGTCAGCGGGACGGCAGTGCTGCTGCCCGGCGGCACCAGCGCGCTGCTGCCGCTGCGCCTGCTGCCCCGCTCGGGCCGGCTCTGGCTGCGCAACGGGCTGTGACAACTGGCCGCCGCCACGGTCGTCCGGCGGCTGACCGAGGCGGGCCTGGCCCTGGTGCGGCTGAAAACTGCCTTGCCGGCCCCGGACGGGCTGATGCTCGCCGCGCGCGATGCGTTTGCGGGCAGTCCGGGCTTTGCCGTGGAATACATTCCGTCGCCCGACGCACTGCCGGCCTGGCCGGTGCTGCGCAGCGGATTTCTGGGTAGCGCCAGCGCGGATGCCGATGCGCAGCTGCTGGGCATCGACCTGCCTGCCGGACCGCGCGGCGGCCCGGTGTTCGACGGGACGGGCCAGCTCATCGGCCTGGCGCTGCCGGGCGGGGCCGGCGGCGACCGGCTGGTGACGGTGTCGCAACTCAGAAAAGCCCTGGCTTCGGCGGGCAAGGCCGACCAGCCGGCCTCGCCGCACGCGCCAGTCCCGGCAGGCCCGAAGCCGCGCGCATCGGTGGACCAGGTGTATGAAGACAGCCTGAAAACCAGCCTGCAGGTCATCACCGCGCCTTGAAGCAGCATCAGCGATGGCGCGCAAGGCCCGGCGCGCTGCCGGCAAGTGTTTTCACCCCTCGGGGCCGGGACTAAATCATCGTGGCTTGCAAGGGCTGCACCTGGCAGCCTGTCTGCTATTGAAAAGGTAGCTGCTGGCGCAAGCACTGCCTGTGCTGCAGTCATTTTCTATGCTAAATCGTGCAATCCTGCGCTGTCCCTCGTTTTTCTATTTTCCCGCCTGGGGAAGGCCAGCCGAGGCCAGGCCGCCGAGAAGGACGCGGCGCTTGCATGGTTTGCCGCCGGTGCGGGTTGCTGAAGAAAGTTGAAAACTCAGTCGCAACGCTACTGCTGCTGCAGCACCAGCTGCACCTTGATCGGCAACCGCCCGAGCACCTGCGCCAGCTGCGCCTGCAGCGCGGCAGCCTGCGGCCCGGCGGTTTGCGGGTCGATCAGCACCTGCAGGGCGCTGTCGCCGTGGGCCTGCACCCGTGGCCGCGCCGCCGGGTCCAATCCCAGGCCGGCGCAGACTTGATCGACCACCGCCCTGGCAATGCCGCAGGCCGCCAGCTGGCGCAGCTCGGGCTTGTAGATCTTGCCGACATTGGTCATCGGCATCTGCTCGATGATGGTGACCGACTTCGGCCGGGCCGGCGCTTCATCGACGCGGGCGGCGGTGAAGGCCAGCAATTCCTCTTCAGTCACCGACGCCCCCGGCACCAGGGTGGCGAAGGCCACCGGCAGCTCGCCGGCATAGGCGTCGGGCGCGCCGATGGCCGCGCACAGCTGCACCGCCGGATGGGCGCCCAGGGCGTCCTCGATCACCTTGGGGTCGATGTTGTGGCCGCTGCGGATGATCTAATCCTTGGAGCGGCCCGACAGGTTGAGCCGCCCCTGGCCGTCGAGCCAGCCCAGGTCGCCGGTGGCCAGCCAGCCGTCAGCGGTGAAGGCCTTGGCATCGTCGGCGGGGTCCAGAAAGCCCGAGAACACATTGGGCGACTTGAACAGCACCATGCCTTGCTCGCCGGGCGGCAGATCCTGGTCGCTGGCGTTGCCATGGGCGTCGAGCGCCACGATGCGCAGCTCGGTGTAGGGCAGCCGAAAGCCGACGCAGCCGGCCGGCCCCTCGACGCCCGGCGGCGTGATGGTGGAAATGCCGGCCATCTCGGTCATGCCCAGGCTTTCATGCACATGCAGGCCGAACAGGCGCTTGAAGCGCGCCTGCAGCTCGGGCGCCAGCACCGCCGCGCCGGTGCGGCAGTAGCGGATCGACGAGATGTCGGCGCCGTCCAGCGGCACGTTGGCCAGCGCCGCCAGCACCGTGGGCACCGCCGACAGCGAGGTCGGCCGGTAGGCCTCGACCAGCCGCCAGTAGTTGGCCAGCACCGCCTTGTTGCGCATCAGCGCGGTGGTGGGAATGATCACCTCGACGCCCGCCGACAGCGAGGCCAGCGACGCCGGCAGCACGCCGGCCACATGGAACAGCGGGTAGCCGTTGATGGTGGTGTCGCTGGCCTGAAGGCCCTGCAGCTGCACGCTGGCCCAGGCGGTGAAGACCTGCGCGCGGTGGCTGTGGCGCGCCAGCTTGGGCGCGCCGGTGGTGCCGCCGGTGTGGAAGTAGGCGGCGATGTCTTCGGGCGCGATGTCGCGGCCGCTGACCAGCCGGTCGTCCGGCTCGCGGGCGCGCAGCGCGTTGAAGTCGGCCACGCCCTCGGGCAGTGCCGGCGCATCGGCGACGGCCTCGTCGTGCGGCGCCACCCGCAGCACGGTCTGCAGCGTCGGCACCTGGCCGCGCAGCCGCATGGCCTTGGACCACATGCCGGATTCGGCGTCCGAGCCGTAGGCGATCAGCACCCTGGCGCCGGCAGCAAGCATCAGCGAGGCCAGCTTTTCGTCGCTGAGCAGCGGGTTCAGCGGCTGCACGATGCCGGCCGCCTCGCCGCCCCAAAGAGCAAGGTGGTAGTCCAGGCAGCCGGGCAGCAGCACCGCCACCGCATCGCCGGGCGTGAGGCCGAGTGTGTGCAGCAGGTTGGCGGTCTGGTGGATGCCCGCCAGCAGCTCGGCATACGACCAGCGGATCGGCGTATCGTGCGGGTCGGCCGAGCGCAGGAAGGTCAGCGCCGTCTTGTTGCCAAAAGCGGCGCCGGCGTTGCGGAAAATCTCGTAGGTGCTGCGTACCGTCAGCGCCTCGTGCAGCGGCACGGCTTCGAGCCGTCGGATGTCGTCCAGGCTGCGAATTGGAAAAGCGGGGCGAAAGGGCGCGGCGGCCGGTGCCTGCGGCGGCGTGATGCTGCTCATGAGCGTGTCTCCTGGTGCGGTTTTTCGGGGCAAATCGCCGGGCTGCGGACCGGCCATGCCCGGGTTTAGCGGCTACCGGGGCCATTGTCAACAATCGCCCGGCCACGGCATCCCCTGTCCTGACACCTTCGCGTCAGCAGTTCGCCTGTCTGTCTATTTGTTTAATTGATTGTTTGTTTGTCTATCTGCCCTTGCGGGCTGGGGACGGGCGCTGGCGCGTGCGGCGCCTGCAGACGACTCAGCCCGGGGCGCCGCCTTCGACCCGCCGGCTGTAGGCGTGGAAAACATCATCGCGCTGCCAGCCGCAGGACGCGTACAGCGACTGGGCCGACAGGTTGGTGCGGGCGGTGGTCAGGTCCATGCGGGCAATGTCGGCGCGGGCGGCCTGCTGCTCGGCCGCCTGCAGCAGCCGCCGGGCCGCGCCGGTGCGCCGGGCGGCGGGTATGACGAACAGGTCGTACAAGGTGTAGATGGGCCTGGCCTCGACCGAGCAGAAGCTCGGGTAAAGCTGGCAAAAGCCCAGCATCCGGCCGTCTTCGGCGGTCGCCAGAAGAATGAGGGATTCGTGGTTGCGCAGGCGCTCCTTGATGAAGGCCGCCGCCAGCGCCAGGTCGGCGGGCTGCGCGTAGAACTGGCGGTGGGCGTCGAACAGCGGCGCTATCGCATCAACATCGGCCAGGGCGGCCAGCCGGACATGGACAGGTGTCATGGAAATTTGAAAAATTGGTTTTGCGGTGGAGAACAAAAGCGGGCCGGCGCTGTTCATCGCGCCAGCCGGCCCGGCCGCTGGGGGCCGGCCGGCGTTTCTTGCCTATGGTTTTAGCATCAAATTGGCTGCTGGCGCAATGCCTGCGTGCGCAGCCAGCTATTAAATCAGTAGTGGCCTGGCGGCTGCCTGGGCCAGGGCAAGGTGCTAGAGCCTGGGCCCCCATGGCTGGCAAACCCTGAGCGCCAGGCCGCTCTCCACCGCTACCATCAGCCCATGAAAATACTCATCCGTTTTTTTGCCACGCTTCACGCGCTGATCGCCGTGCTGTTTGTCTGCGCGTCGCTGGTGCTGATCGCCATCGCGGCCAATTCCGGCTGGCATGCGCTGGGCGGCGGCCTGGATGTGGGCGCGGCGCAGGGCATCATCGAGGCGATAGGCCTGGTGGCGGTGGCGGTGGTGGCGCTGCAGATCGCCCAGACCATCGTTGAGGAAGAAGTCATTCGCGAGGCGCAGGTCAGCGCGCCGACGCGGGTGCGCCGCTACCTGTCGCGCTTTCTGGTGGTGATCGTGATCGCCCTGGCGGTCGAGGGCCTGGTGGCGACCTTCAAGGCGCTGCATGATGATTTGTCGCAGCTGCCGTTCGCGGCCAGCATCCTGTTTTCCGTGGCGGTGCTGCTGGCCGGCTGGGGCGCCTTCATCTGGTTCAACCGCGCCGCCGAGGAGCTGGAGCCCGAGGCCATGAAGGAGGCCAAGCGCGAGGACAAAAAGCTCGAATAGTCCGGGTGGCAAGGGCAGGGCATGCAGGATTTGCGCGGTGGCCGATGGCTTGCATCGCCGGCGCATCAAAAGCCTCGACAAACTGGATTTGCTATTTTTATGATAGCTGCTGGCGCAATGGCTATATGCGCTGGAGCATGATCTGGCTTGTAAATGGAATGATTTGGCCTTCACGAAGGCCTGTCCGGGCCACTGGCCCCGGCGCCTGCCGCGCCGCCTGCCCGCCGGTAGAAGGCCGCACAATAGCGCCATGACGCTGACCGAACTCAAATACATCGTGGCCGTGGCCCGTGAAAAGCATTTTGGCCGGGGCGCCGACGCCTGCCATGTCTCGCAGCCCACGCTCAGCGTGGCCATCAAGAAGCTGGAGGAAGAACTGCAGGTCAAGCTGTTCGAGCGCAACGCCAACGAGATCACCGTCACCCCGCTGGGCGAGGAAATCGTGCGGCAGGCGCAAAGCGTCCTGGAGCAGGCCGACAGCATCCGCGAGATCGCCCGGCGCGGCAAGGACCCGCTGGCCGGCAGCCTGCGCCTGGGCGTGATCTACACCATCGGCCCCTACCTGCTGCCCGACCTGGTGCGCCAGATCATCCAGAAAACGCCGCAGATGCCGCTGATGCTGCAGGAGAACTTCACCGTCAAGCTGCTCGAAGAGCTGCGCACCGGCGAGATCGACTGCGCCATCCTGGCCGAGCCCTTCCCCGACACCAACCTGGCGATTGCCCCGCTCTACGACGAGCCCTTCATGGCGGCGGTGCCGAGCAGCCATGCGCTGGCCAGCCGCACCAGCGTGACTGCCGAGGAGCTGAAGAAGGAAACCCTGCTGCTGCTGGGCACCGGCCACTGCTTTCGCGACCATGTGCTGGAGGTCTGCCCCGAGTTCGCGCGCTTTTCGAGCAGCGCCGAGGGCATCAGCAAGAGC
>JAQGNK010000136.1 GCA_028291905.1 Polaromonas sp. | reverse complement strand
CTTCGCGCAGGCAAATAGTCCGCCAGCAGCTATAAATTCAATAGCAATCAGACTGCTGGTTTGCAATCCCAAGGATTTCGCTCCAAGGGTTTTCCGGAATTATTCCAATTTCCTTGTCGAACTACTGCGTCCTGCGTTCCAGGATTCGCGGTGCGCCCCTGGTGACCAAGACGGCGCTAGACCGGCTTGCTGGCGGCGCAGCGCCCTTTCATCCCTTGAACCCTGGCTCAGGTGGCAATTCCCAGCTCGGCGTTGATCGAGACAAACGGTTCCTGAACCGCATAGCTGCGGCTATGCGGCACAAGGTACGTAATGTTGAAGACCACCTCTTCTGCCGACTTCCTGCTGATGAGATGTCCGCCCCTATTTGGCGGCGGCCAGCTTCTGGTCGATCCAGGCGAAGGCGTTGAGCACGTCGTAGTTGCCGGCATGTCCCTGATCCCAGTGGAGGGCGAAATCGACATCCTTGACCTTGGCGTCAGCCTTCAGGGCGCGGCTGATGTTGTAGGCCACGGTGAACGACGTGTCGCGGTCGCGCGCGCCAACGCGGATGCGCCAGTTCGGCGTGATGCCATCGGTCTTGCCGACATAGGGCAGCGCATTGATCATCTTGTACTGGTTCAGCAGATAAGCCTGCTGGGGGTTGGCGGCCCAGGTGTAGCCGGTGTTCTTGAAGCCGACATCCTTTTGCGCGGCATTGATCGCATCGCCGCCGTTGTTGTTGTTCCAGGCGTACTCGGTGAAGTTGGAATAAACCTGGGCAGCGGTGCCGAACAGGTTGGACTCGCCGCCGCTGTAGTTGCCGAAGATGGTGGCGCCCGCCTTGGTGGTGTCGGCTGTGGCGGTAGCTGCGAGGGCGGGGGTTTGACCGACTTGGTCAAAAGACGGCACGGCCTTGAGCCGGGCTTGCTTGGCAACGAACTTCAGGTAGTTCGACATGTTGAAGTTCGTGACCGTGCCACCCGCATCCACGTCGATGAAGTCGTTCTTGTAGTACAGGGTTCCGCTTCCGCCGGCGACGCCATTGGCCGCGGCACTTCCGTAGGCGTTGTAGGCGACGATGGCCTTGCCGGCCTTGACATACGTGCTTGCAGCCTTTTTGAATTCGGTTTGCAGAGCGGCCAGCATGTTGTCGGTGGTCAGCGCCGTGCCATCGTCATTTTTCAGGCCCAGGCCGGCCTGGTAGGCCACGAACTTGTTCTTCAGTGCGGTGCTGCCAGCGGGGTCGGGGTTCGAGGCGCGGACCAGCTCATTGCCGCTCGCATCGACAATCAGCCCGGCCTTCTGATCCGCAGAGACCAGCGCGCGCGTGTCCAGCACATTGAACATCCATTCGTAGGCCAGGTCGGCACTGCCCATGTCCTGGATGGGGCAGTAGGCCGAGATCGCAAAGACGCTGTCGCTAACCGAACTCCTGCCGTTCGTGTCGATGCCGGCCGCGCCGGCAGCTTTCAGGTAGGGAAAATAGTCCGCGCTGTCGCCCGTGGCGCCGAGTTGCGTCACCTGCGCACCGCCGCCGCTGGTGCCGTTCACCACGACGCGGCTGGCGTTGCCCGGCATGAGGCTGTCGTTCAGGCGCAAGTAGCGCACAGCGGCCTTGGCATCGACAATGGCGGCCGGCGACTTGCCCTGGTAGATGCCATCGTCATAGACGCCAGCGGGGGCGACAGCGCCACGGCTGCGCGAGGCCATGTTGATGTACACAAAACCGCGGGCGAGCGCAGCGCCTACCTTGCTGGTGTCGCTGGTGCTGAGGTAAGCGCCGCCGTTGACGATGTCGGCGCCGGCGTAGTTGGCGCTGGTGATGGAATCCGTGCCATTCCAGCCGCCTACGCCCCCTTGGTAACTGGCAAACCAGCCGGCGTTGTTGACGTTGAGCAAAATAGCGTTGTCTTGCTTGGCCGCGTCCACCTCGCGCACGAAGATGTTCAAGTTCTGGTAGCCGCAGGCCTGGTTGTCCACCGCGCCGGCGCGTTGCGTAGGTGCCAGCTGCATCGGCTTGCCGACGTAGCACACCTCCCTGTACCAGCGTACCGGCGTGCTCACGCCGTCGAGGGTGACGGTGATCGTCGTGTACTTGGTTTTGTCGAAAGCCAGCTTGCTGTCATATGCGCCTGGGCTGGCGGCGTCGGGCATGCTGCTGCTGTCACTGCCGCCGCAGGCCGTCATGAGCCCGGCGGCCGAGATGGCGGCGATAGAGGCCGCGAGTGCGCGGCGTTTGAATTGTTTGTGCATGGTTGTCTCTTTAGGTTGCAGGGATTAATGTGGGTTCTTCAGGGTCCGATATTGCCGACTCAGGTCGCTCATGCCCTCGGGTTTTGGGCTGCAGGCCAGCGGTTAGCTGTCCTTTCTCGTCACGAAAGACAGCGCATGGGTGTGGCGTGTCTTCTGAAACTCTTCAAGGCGTGGGGCGCAATGGCTTGGCGCGTCGTCTTCATTTGTTTCAACCCAATGACATTGGTAAGGCACTTTAAGCAGCCGGCACGCGCTGCGGAAGATGCCGCGTTGCGAGTCGCGATAACCATTCGGCATCATGGTTTTCCATGAGCATCAAACTGGCCGCAGTGCGGGCAGTTGCCGCCGCCATCGAGGAGCGCAGCCGGCCGAGCGCTGCCCAGGCCTGAACGAGCATGCCGTCCACGCTGAAATACCGGCGTTTACGTTCACTGAAATGGCTGTTCACGTTCGCCAAAAATGCCTACGCGCCAAGGCCGACCATCCGTTTCGAGCGGTCAAACGCCAGCTTGGTTACGCAAAGGTTCAGCTCGCTGCTGGCGGGTTCCAGTCGAACGACTTGGCATCCGTTCCGGCGACCGAATACAGCGCGCCGGGGGCGTTGCGGGTTTTCTGGAACTCCTCCAGCGACTCGCCGCGCATGGCGGCGTAGATGTGCAGGTTGGAGGTGCCCAGCACCGCGCCCAGCTTCTCCAGCATGAAGAAGATCACGCCGTACTGGATCAGGGCGCGCCAGTCCCGGCGGCGCAGCATGTCGCACTCCCCTGGCGTCAAGCCGGACTGCCTGAAGCTGGCTTCCTCGTCGGCCCTGAAGGCCTCGCGGTGCTGCGGCTGCACCATGGCGTGCAGGAATTTATTGAGGCGATAGGCCTTGACGCTGCGCTCCAGGTCAAACGGATAGGAGCCGGCCAGCGCGCCCGCGCCGTCGAGCTGCGCCGCCATGTGCTGCAGGTGGCGGCGGGTTTCCCCGGCGACCGCCGGGCTGGCCTTGTTCTCGTAAATGGCCGTCGCAATGCCGGTCATGGACGGCAAATAGTAGGTCTGGTGCACCTTTTGAATATTGGCCGAAAGCGCGCCGCGCATGATGAGCCACATGATGACTTCGGCGCCTTCCATGCCGCCCAGCGCAGCGTATTCGACCTGCGTCATCTCGCTCAGGCGCACCGGGTCGTTCTCGATCAGGTCGAGGAAGCGCGCGTCCCAAGCGGGGTTATTGAAGCCGGCGCGCTCGCCGTGGACCTGGTGCGACAGGCCGCCCGTCGCCACAATCGCCACCTTCAGGTCTTCGGGGTAGCTTTCAATCGCCCGGCGCAGCGCCTTGCCCAGCTTGAAGCAGCGCCTGGCGCTGGGAACCGGGAACTGCAGCACGCCGACCTGCAAGGGCACGATCCGCACCGGCCAGGCCGGCTCATGCGGGCACAGCATCGACAGCGGCGAGAAGCAGCCGTGGTCCAGCGCCTTGTCCTGGAAAAAAGACATGTCGAACTCGTCGGCCACCAGCGACTGGCCGATGTGCCGCGACAGGCCGGTGTGGCCTGGCACCGGGGGCAGGTCGCGCGGTCCTCCGCCTTCGTCGGCTACCGCGTACTGCTCGCCAATGCCCAGCGCAAAGGCCGAGTAATGGTCGAAGAAGAACGATGTGACATGGTCGTTGTAGATGACCAGCAGCACGTCGGGCTTCCTGTCGGCGATCCAGTCGCGCACCGGCCCGAAGGCCTCGAAGATGGGCGCCCAGACCGGGTCGTCCTGCTTGTTGCGGTCAAAGGCAAAGCCGATGGTCGGCGTGTGGGAGGTGGCGATTGCGCCGATGATCGTGGCCATGATTTTGATGTATGGGTTCAGTCGAGCGCTGCCTTGGAGCGCTGGATCACGGCAGCCTGCTTGATGGATTCGGCCTTGATGTACTGGTTGAACTGCTCGCGCGTCGGCGTGAAAGGCTCATAGCCGAAAGAGGTGAACTTCTCGCGCACGTCGGGTTCGGCCAGGGCCTTTTCGATGTCGCGCTGGATCTTTTCCTTGACGGCGGCAGGCGCGCCCTTGGGGGCGGCAATGGCGGTCCAGCCGCTGATCTCGAAGCTGGCCGGGCCGCCGGCCTCGGCCACGGTGGGCACGTCTTTAAATGCCGGAAGACGCGCCGGCGCTGCAATCGCGAGGTACTTGATTTTCCCCGCGCGGTACAAAGGGCCCGCAGTCGCACTCGTTCCGAGCGCATAGGCCAGCTCTCCCGTGGCGACCCCGGTGTAGAGCTGGGAGGTTTCCTTGTAAATGACGTGCTGCGTTTCGATGCCGGCCACCGACTCGAACAGGGCCGAGCCCAGGTGCACCGGGTTGCCGACCGACCAGGAGCCGTAGTTCAGCTTGCCGGGATGGGCCTTGGCATCGGCGATCAGGTCGGCGACATTCCTGTATTTGCTGTCCACCGCCGTGGTGAAAAAGAAATAGGTCTTGAACAGCGGGAGCAGCGTGTCGAAGTCGGTGCTGGCGTCGTAGGGCAGCTTCTTGAAGAGGTGCGGGTAAGCGGTGAGATGGACGTTGTCGAGCTGGATCAGGTCATGCCCATCGGTGGCGCCGCGCTTGAAGGCGTCGATGGCGATGAAGCCATTGCCGCCCGGCCGGTTTTCTACCACCACTGGCTGGCCCCATGCCCGGGAGAGCTTGTCGGCCACCAGGCGGGCCACCCCCTCGGGACCGCTTCCCACGGGAAAGGGGGTGATGATGCGCACCGGCTTGGTGGGAAAGGTCTGGGCATGCGCGACCAGGGTCAGCCCCAGCGACAGGGCGATTGCGCTGGCGAGTTTATCGATCATGAATGTCTCCGGATAGATGGTTGCTTTAGCTCAAGGCTGGCGCGAATTCTCTGGAAACCGACTGCATCTGGATAGATGCCGGGATGGCGGTCGCGATAACCACGGGTTATCGGGCCAGACGGTCAAAGGTGTAGATTTCACATCCCACCCACCACAGGCACGCCATGAAACTCTCCACTCTGAAAGCGCTGGTCGCGGCCATTGAAGAAGGCAGCCTGCGGGGTGCCGCCAAGCGCATCGACGTGTCGCAGCCGGCCCTGAGCAAGATGATCCGCGAGCTTGAAGTCGAGCTGGCGGCGCCCCTGCTGATGCGCACGTCGCGCGGCGTGCTGCCCACCGCGCAGGGCAAGGTGCTGTACGAGCGCGCCCTCAAGGTCGCCCGGGAACTGGGTTCGGCGGTGGACGAGATCAGCCAGCTGGGCGGGGCCATGCGAGGCGAGCTGAACATTGGCGCGGTGCCGCTGGCGGTGATGCTCTTGATCCCGGAGACGCTGCGCACCTTCGGCTGCGAGTTTCCGGACATCCGGCTGCGCGTGAGCGAGGAGCTGTACATCGCCCAGCTGCAGCGGCTGCGCTCGGGCGAGGTGGACATTGCCGTCGGCGGCATCCCGGCCGGCCTGTCGTCCGGGGAATTCGTGATTGAGCCGCTGATGACGACCTCCATGGTGGTGGTGGTGCAAAAGGGCAGCCCGCGCGCCAAAGCCAGCTGCTTGCAACAGCTGTCTTCGGCCAAATGGGTTTATACGGCCGCCTCCAGCGATTCGGGCTATGCCAGGATGCTGTTCGAGGCGCATGGCTTGGCGCCGCCGCCCTTGGGGGCGGTGGTCAACTCCACGCTCGCCCTGCTGTCGCTGGTGGCAACGGGCGACTACGTGGGGCTGATGCCCCGGCAGATTGCCAGCCATCCAATGGCTGCGCAGTTTTTGTCCATCGTGCCCATCGTGGAAGAAGGCCTGCCCCTGGCCGTGGGCGCGATTGTGCGAAGCGACTCGGTGGTGTCGCCCGTGGTGCGCCACTTCATCGCCCACCTGCACCGGGCAGCGCACCAGCTGGCTCGCCCGCCCGGCTAACCGGCACTTTGCAGTCCTGTTGCAAGGCATGGCCACGGCCGGCAGGCACTGCTGGAACGGCAAGAATCCAGCTACTTTCCCAAGGCCAGATTACTATAAATTTGATAGCTACCTGCGCACATCCCGCATGCGCAAGAGCTTTGTTTTGCTTAAATTTCCCGCTTCATCAAAAGATATCCCGCCAAGCCAATCCAGAGCTGCCTGCAGCCCTTCGTTCCGCGTGAGATGTCTAGAGCATGTTTGTTTTGGCAAGCAAACAGCTTCCAGCATCAAAAAGGCCTCTGGCGCAGGCAGATCATGCGCAAGAAGCTATTGATTCAGTAGCAATTGGACTACTGGCGTTTCAAGCCGGAAGGCTGTCGCTCTAGCGGCGACCGGCAAGCTTTTGCAAGCCGGTTTTGAGAGGCGCACACGGCTTTGGGTGCCAAGCTCGCACCAGAAATGCGCCTGCTGTTGCCTCGGCGCACCAATGGCGTGAAACTTTGTATGCAATCTGTTGTTTAACCGTACACAAAGCTGGCATGTGTTTTGCTCATGAATCCGGCATGAACGCTGCAACGCCCCCAACCTTGCTTTCGCCCCAGCCCGCCGCCATCGAGCTGGTCAGCCTGACCAAGCGCTATGCGCAAGGCAGTCCCGCCGTGGACAGCATCAACCTGCGGATTCAAAGCGGCAGCTACTGCTGCCTGCTGGGACCGTCGGGCTGCGGCAAGAGCACCACGCTGCGCATGATGGCCGGCCACGAGTCGGTGACCAGCGGCGACATCCTGCTGGAAAACCGCAACATCACCGACCTGCCCGCCGCCGAGCGCGGCACGGCCATGATGTTCCAGAGCTTTGCCCTGTTCCCCCACCTGTCGGCGCTCGACAACGTGGCCTTCAGCCTGAAGATGAAGGGCGTGGCCAAGGCCGAGCGGCAGGCACGGGCCAAGGACTTGCTCGACCGGGTGGCGATGGGCGCGCTGGCCGAGCGCAAGCCGGCCGAACTCTCGGGCGGCCAGCAGCAGCGGGTGGCGCTGGCGCGGGCCTTGATCACCCAGCCGAAGGTGCTGCTGCTTGACGAGCCGCTGTCGGCGCTGGACCCGTT
>JAQGNK010000305.1 GCA_028291905.1 Polaromonas sp. | reverse complement strand
AGCGATCAAGCAGCTGACCGGCGGCAAGGGCCCGGATGTGATTTACGACCCGGTGGGCGGCGACCTGGCCGAGCCGGCGTTCCGCTCGATTGCCTGGCGCGGCCGCTACCTGGTGGTGGGCTTTGCCGGCGGCAGCATTCCGGCGCTGCCGCTGAACCTGACGCTGCTCAAGGGCGCGTCCATCGTCGGCGTGTTCTGGGGCGGCTTTGCCAAGAACGAGCCCAAGGCCAACGCCGCCGCCATGGCCGAGCTGGCCCGCTGGTATGCCGAAGGCAAGATCAAGCCGGTGATCGACAGCACCCTGCCGATGGCCGAACTCAAGGCGGCCTATGCCCACATGGGTTCGCGCGGCGTCAAGGGCAAGCTGGTGATGGTGAATTGAAAATGCAGGCAGGCATCACCCCCTGTGTCATACCCGCGCAGGCGGGTACTCAGTGGAGCAGGACGGTGCCATCCACAGGCTGACTGGGGCAGTGCGGCTGGATTCCCGCCTTTGCGGGAATGACGGGCAGCAAGCTATGGTTTGCCAGCATGCCCTGCCCGCCGGCGCTGAAGGCAAACAGGTCAGGCCCGTGCCGGGTTGGCCGAGAAATGCTTGAGGTAGCGCGCCGGCAAGTCGCCGATGCGCATCATCATCGGCAGGTCGGCCGAGTTGAAGTCCGGGTCCCAGGCCGGCGCGCCGAGCACCCTGGCGCCCAGCCGCAGGTAGCCTTTGATAAGCGCCGGCGGCTCCACCACCAGTGAATCGTCGAGCTGCTCGACCGGCAGCGCCAGGCGCGGCATGACCCGGTATTCGATGGCCGCCAGGTGCGTGGCCTTGAGCTGGCGCCAGATGCTGGCCGCCGCATGGCCGCCCAGCACGCCGTTGTGCTGCATCGGAATGCTGGCGCAGCCGATCATGGTGTCGAGCTGGTTGCGCCCCATGAACTCGGCCAGCGCGCCCCACAGCGCCAGAATCACCCCGCCGTGCCGGTGGTCGGCATGCACGCAGCTGCGGCCCAGCTCGACCATGCGCGTTCGCAGGCCCCGCAATCGCACCAGGTCGAACTCGGTGTCGCTGTAGGTGCCGCCCACGCGCTTGGCCTGCGTCGGCGTCAGCACGCGGTAGGTGCCGATGACCTCCTGGCTGGCCGAGTCGCGCACCAGGAGGTGCTCGCAGTAGTCATCGAACAGGTCGATGTCATGGCCGGGCAGGCTTTTCGGCAGCCTGGCGCCCATTTCCAGCGCGAACACCTGGTATCTCAGCCGCTGCGCTTCGCGAACTTCATCCTGATGGCGCGCCCAGCTGACCGAAATCTTTCCCACGGCAGGCACCGCAGGCTGCGCCATACCGTCCGCCATGAGCGCTTGAGCGTTTCGGTGAAGTGACCTCCGGGGCGTTCCGATAGGCGAAAACGCAAACGTGGGGGTGGGAAGTTCTTTCATGCATGGCGCCTGGTGATGGGGGCAGTCACCCGCGCCATGCGCGACCTGCCCGTTGCCGAAAAGTTGTGAAAAAGCCCCGTTGAAGGGGCCTGGAATCGCCTGCGAATCAATTGGCCGCAGGCCGGGCTGATGCCTGGCCGCGCTGGCGGTTGGGCCGGCTGGACACAGGCGAGCCGCCCGGAATGCCTTCGAGCCACGGCCGGGTGCCGGCCCGAAAGCGCAGGCCGCCAGGGCTGCTGGCCATGGCCTGGGCGGTGCAGCGCAGGATGCGCAGGCGCTGGCGGTCCAGCTCCTGCGGGGAAGCGCCGGACGCAAGGCCGGGGCGGTTTTGGGTTTCAGCAGCGGTTGCAGGGTTCAGTGCCATCACGTACTCCAATCAAGCAGTCATGGCGCAATTCTGGTCGGCGGCGGTGACGCGCTAGTGTCAGTTTGATGGCAGTTGCATGACAGCGGCCGGCACCAGGCCTGAAACGAGAATGCTACAAAATAAATAGCTGTCTGCGCAAGCGGAACATGCGCTAGCGGCCTATTTCATGCATAAACTTAGCCTGACCTACAGCACCCGCTGGTTCACACGTTTGGACAGCGCCTCGGCGCTTTCCCGGCGCTCGCTGTAGCGGTCGGTCAGGTAGGGCGAGACACCGCGCGTGAGCAGGGTGAACTTGACCAGTTCCTCCATCACATCGACCACCCGGTCGTAGTAGCTTGAAGGCTTCATGCGGCCGGCCTCGTCGAATTCCATGAAGGCCTTGGCGACGGACGACTGGTTGGGAATCGTCAGCATCCGCATCCAGCGGCCCAGCACCCGCAGCTGGTTGACGGCGTTGAAGGACTGCGAGCCGCCCGACACCTGCATCAGCGCCAGCGTCTTGCCCTGCGTCGGCCGCAGCGCGCCGTCGGCCAGCGGAATCCAGTCGATCTGCGACTTCATGATGCCGGTCATGGCGCCGTGGCGCTCGGGCGAGGTCCAGACCATGCCCTCGGCCCATTGGGCCAGCTGGCGCAACTCCTGCACCTTGGGATGGGTGTCAGGCGCGTCGTCGGGCATGGGCAGGCCGCGCGGGTCGAAGGTGCGGGTGTCGGCGCCCAAGGCCCGCAGCAGCCGGGCGGCCTCCTCGCTCAGGAGCCGGCTGTAGGAACGCTCGCGCACCGAGCCGTAGAGCAGCAGGATGCGTGGCGCGTGCAAAGCGTGCGCAGCGAATGCCGGGGCTTGCAGCCGCGCCGCCGCAGGCACTGCAAAAAGCGCCGGGTCGATGTTCGGAAGGCTTGCCACGGCAGCGGCTTGAGCAGCCTGACTGGCTTCAGCACTTTCATCGGCGCCGGCAGCCAGCGCATCAGCGCCCGGCAACACGCTCTCCCCGTGCGTTGACGACCGGTTCGCCGTCTTCCTTGGCGAACGCGGCGCGCTGCGGCAGCGGCAAAATGTCCAGCACCGCCTCCGAGGGCCGGCACAGGCGCGCGCCCAGCGGCGTGACCACGATGGGCCGGTTGATGAGGATGGGATGCGCCAGCATTGCATCGACCAGCGCGTCGTCGCCCAGTGCCGGGTTGTCCAGCCCCATCGCGCCGTACAGCGCTTCCTTTTGCCGCATCGCGTCCCGCACCGGTACGCCCATCCGGGCAATCAGCGCCAGCAGCGTGTCGCGGCTGGGTGGTGTTTTCAGGTACTCGATGACCTCCGGCTCGGCGCCGGTGTTGCGGATCAATGCCAGCACGTTGCGCGAGGTGCCGCATTTCGGGTTGTGGTAGATCGTGATGTCAGCCATGGGCTTGAGGCTCCTTTTGGACGCAGGAATATTGTTGAAACTGGAAAAAACAAGGTCGGAAATTATCAGCCTTCGATAATTCAATTATATTTGAATCATGAAATCATCAATAACGGCATCAGCCACGCCAGCGGCAACCTCAACCAGCCTCGAAGCGGCATGGCTCGACGAGCCGGCCGCCGTCAAGGCGCTGGCCGCGCTGGCCCAGGCGCAGCGGCTGCGGGTATTCCGGGCGCTAATAGTCGCCGGCCCCGACGGGCTGACGCCGGGCGTGATGGCCGAGCAGCTGGCCGTGGCGCCCAGCGCGCTGTCGTTTCACCTGAAGGAGCTGCTCCATGCCGGCCTGGTCAGCAGCCAGGCGCGGGGCCGCAACCTGATCTACCGGGCCAGCATCGGGCAAATGAACGCCCTGCTGGCCTACCTGACCGAGCACTGCTGCGAAGGCCGGCCCTGCGGCGTCGGCGCGGCGCCAGCATGCTGAAACTTCGTGGCTGCCCGGCCTACCCGAATGGCACACGCCGGCCTTTGACACAAGGCGCCAGGCGAATCTGGCCGCCGTGGTGGCCTGGCAGCGACCAGGATTCAAGCCTTTCTGGCCTGTATCGCATCATGCGCCTGCGCAGGCAGCTACTTTTTTAATAGCGCTTTATTGTTTCAGCCGGCCCAGTCAAGGCCATGCCGGAACGCCCGCCGCACGTTCACCCGCAACACCATGCCAGCCCGGCCAAGGCGGCCAACCGGCCCCAAGTGGTGCCAGGCCTGAAGCCCACCGTCAATAAAGGATTCCCGTGCTCATCGCCCTGCTGATCTTCATCGCCACCCTCACCCTGGTCATCTGGCAGCCGCGCGGCCTGGGCATCGGCTGGAGCGCCTGCATCGGCGCGCTGGCCGCGCTGCTGACGGGCGTGGTGCAGCCCAGCGACATCCCGTTGGTCTGGCACATCGTCTGGAACGCCACCGCCACCTTCGTCGCCATCATCATCATCAGCCTGCTGCTCGACGAGGCCGGCTTCTTTGAATGGGCCGCGCTGCATGTGGCGCGCTGGGGCGGCGGCAG